>DAISXU010000158.1:0-5025 GCA_036825655.1 Flavobacteriales bacterium
GTTGTGTGAAATGTTGCACCGTTCTGGTCGCTACGCCGAAGGGGTTCAGGTGCTTGAAGTTGTAAGAAGTTTGGACCAGTGGTCGGATTGGTCAACGCAGCCGGACTGGGCCGCCGCAGTGGCGCATTTGGAATTCGCAATTCAAGCCAAGGATCACCCCGTCGAATTGCAATCTCAGCCCCTGCAGGGAGATGTAAATACATCAGCACCAGAATACTACCCTGCGATTACGGCCGATGGTTCGACGTTGCTGTTCACACGTCAAATCGGCGGACGCACGATTTACGAGGGGCAAGAAGATTTCTTCACGGCGGTGCGCACGGGCCCCCATTCTTGGGGTGGTGTACAGCCTCTGAGAGGAATCAATACCCCTCAAAATGAAGGAGCACCCACCTTGCAAGGGGACGGCAGTCGATTGATTTTCACCGCTTGCTCTACCATCGAGGCAGGTTATGGTGATCGGGCGGGCAAAGGCTCCTGTGACCTGTTCGAGGCGGAGTGGGATGATCAGGAAGGTCGGTTCAGCTTAGGGGTAAATCTTGGCGCACCGAATACGAGTGACTGGGAAAGCCAGCCGACGCTCTCCGCAGATGGATCGACGTTGCTCTTTGTTCGGGCGCGCAGGGCCACGCGCGATCATCCTGCGCAGCAGGACATCTTCATGTCGAAGCGGATGCAGTCGGGAGCTTGGTCGCCTGCCTCCCCACTCTCGAGCACCATCAACACGCCAGGGATTGAAGAAAATCCGGTATTGCATCCCGATGGTACGACGCTTTACTTCGTTTCTAATGGGCATCCGGGCATGGGAGGGTTGGACTTGTTCAAAAGTGAACGCGAGGCAGACGGCTCATGGGGGGTGCCTGTCAATTTGGGCTATCCGATCAATACGCACAACGACGAAAGCAGCGTCTTGGTCACTCCCGATGGGCGTTGGGCGCTTTTCGCCACTGACCGGGATGAGCCGGGCAACTTGGATTTATGGGAAATGAAGTTGCCAGAATCGGCCATTGCCCATGAGGTGCGTGTGCTGAGAGGGGTCGTGCATGATGCCCACGATGGTGAACCCGTTGAGGCCACTGTGGATGTTGTTTATCCCAATGGACAACTGGTCGCTCAAGTTGCTACCGAATCGCGCTCGGGGCACTTTGAATTGCCCTTGCCGGACGCTCCTGCCTTGCGTTTTCGGGTGGACCATCCCCATTACGCGTTTTATTCGGAGCTCGTGGATTGGTCCGAAGTCAACCCAGGGTCCGAAGTGGTCATTGAGTTAACTCGCTTTGAAGTGGGGACGGTGTTGACTTTAAAGGATGTGCGGTTTGCCATCAATTCTGCGGAGCTGGAGGTCGTATTTCAACCTGAATTGGAGCAGCTGGCCAACCTGCTGCTTGCCAATGACGAACACATTGAAATCGTAGGGCACACGGACAACAGAGGCCAGGAAGAGGACAATCAAGTCCTGAGTGAAAGCCGCGCGTTGGCCGTAAGGAATTACCTCCATGACCGTGGGGTGCCATTGGAACGGATGAAGCACTCTGGACAAGGTGCTGATTCTCCCATAGCCACCAATGAAACCGAGGCAGGACGGGCTTTGAACCGGCGCACGGAGATCATCGTAATCGAGTAGGCCACCAAGTAACGGTTAACTCGAGTCGCCGCGGTGCAATTGGATTGAAATACTTGCCGCCGAAGGCATTGATTTGGTACCAGTCAGAATACCTGCTGTTGCTGGCATTCAATGCAGCTAACTGCACTTCGTAACGTGGCTTCTTCCATGCGAGGGATAGGTCAATGCGGTGGTGAGCAGGAGCCCAATCCGTTGCTGCATCGTTGAGCGGGGCACGATCGTTCCACCGGTGCCTAATGTCCCAATGAAGCGAATGCAACTGGCCATGAACCATTGCGCCAGCCGTGTGTAAGGCTGTTCCAGGCATTCGGTAGGAGGGGATCCACCCCGTTGTTTCCACCCAAAACCTGTTCAAAGTAGCCCAAAATCGAAACGTCCATTGGGTGGATTGGAAGCTTGTCTTGCAGTCCAAATGGGCCTCCAGTCCATTCATAATGAGGCGATTTTCATTCCCCAGTACGAGCGCATCTGTCGGGCCAGGCTGAAGGCCAATGGCGTTCCGCACCTGCTGACGAAAGGCAGATACTTCCCAAAGCAAGGAACCCCGGTTGGACCGCCAACCCGCCTCTGCTGTGGCTCCCTTTTCTGGCTTCAATTGATATGCGGCCAGCGTTTCAGGGTCCAACAACTCGAAGGCGGTGGGGATGTTGATTCCACTTCCTAATTCTGCGAACAAATTGTCATGTTCTCCAACGGGGATTTGGATTCCCGCTCGGGGCGAGGGATAGAGGGATTGAAATTGCTCCGCGAAAATGGAATCGGCTGTTGCGACGGTTCCATTGGTTTGCCGTTCAACTGCATTCCATGCTGCGCCGAGGTGGAGTGCAACTCCTCGGGCATTCACCCTGCGAACGCTCCCGCCAGCCCATCCCCTTGCGGTGGTGCTTTCAACATCGTATTTGAACGCGTTTTCGATCCCATCCAATTCCAAAATGCGGGTTCTGTCTGCTTGAAAAATCCCTTGCACTCGCCACGACCATCGCCTCGCTTCATTTTCATGCAAGGAGCCGCCGCGTGCCCATCGGATGGACGTTCCAAGGCCAGTTTCCGATTTGTCACCGTTGTAGAAAGGGCTGGTGCCATAGGGGTTCTTCTTGTCTGTGACATGGAAGGTTGCCCAAATTCCATCATCCGAATGCAAGGCTCGAGTTGAGCTCCATCCCAATGCGATTCTGCGGCGATCTACCTGGGCGCTAAACGGGGCTCCTGGGGCTGCCGTTGGTGAGTTTTGAGCGGTTTCCAAATCGACAGAGCCGGGAAGCTCCCAACGGCCATCGAAGAGCCCACACCAGAAATGTTGGGCTCGGCCAATGGCACTTACGCTCCGCCAATGCAAGTCTCCATGCAGTTTCCCGTTCGCCTCTTGATCCCGATAGCCCGGCTGACTGGCGCGAATGATGGAGGCGTTCCAAAGGCCGGACTGGGCATGAGCTGAAATGACCGATGAAAAATTCCCGTCACCGGCCGCCCCAGTTCCCAGGGTTGCCGTTCGCACTTGGAAGTGCGTGCCTGAGGCTCGAGTTACCGCCCAAAGTGCTCCCGAATAGCTTCCGCCTAACGCCGCGCCTGAAGGCCCCGTCATGACATCCACTTGGTGCAACAACGCGGGATCAAACCACTCCAATGGAGAATCCCCATCCGCTGTCGTTAGAACAAATCCATCCAAAATCGTAAAGACGTTTCGAACACCAAAAGGTGAGCGCAAGGAGCTGCCCCGCATCCTCAAGCGACGGGAACCTCCTGCACCTCGAGTCTCCATTTTCACCCCAGGGATTTGATTCAAGCCCGCCTCCAGGTCTACTGCTCCAGGACCTCCCAGTGCCGCAGCATCCAAAGAATGCACTGGGGCGAAAATGGGAGCAGACGAGCGCAGCGAAATCACATCGGCAGCAGCAACCTTCAGCGTGTCAGGATTCCCTTGTGCCGCCATAGATCCTGCAAGGGACAGGCCAAGGCAGGTGGCGAAAAGTGCTCGCAACTTATTGAACCTGGAATGTTTGCGTGATGATGGACTCGCCGTCAATGATGCGCAAGAAATACGATCCTGCACTGCAATCATTGAGCTCAATGTCCCATTGCGGCTGGTTGATTCGCCCAGTTTGAAGGGTGCGGCCATCGAATGAAATCAGTTCCCAGTTTGCCTGACCCTGCCGGGATTCGTAACGAACTTGTAGCTTGTCGCTTGTGGGATTCGGGAAACAAGTCATCTGAGGTGTTTTGGCCACTACATCAACAGAGGAGGTGAATGCATCATTTGCAAACTCCTTGATGATGTTGGGCCCGCTTCCGGGATAGCTCACGCCATTAAATGCCACGTAAACAGCTCCAGTGTAAGGGTTCACGGCGACATCGCGGATGCGCTGGTTGAACGAAGAGAACAACTCGTCTTCTGATACAATGGCGGTTCCGTCTTCATTCAAGTGCAAGATGCTGAGTCGCTCATACAAGCCACTCAACCCTCCCAAAACTGAGAGCAACACGCTGTTCTGCCACTCAGGAATGGCAGGGTGATTGTAATACTCAATTCCATTCACTGCCACACAAGGAGTCCAAACCTTCAAGGGCTCAATCACATTGTTGTTGTCGCAAAAGGCCTGCTCACCCAGGGAGTTACAAAACCCCTGAACATCAGGCCACCCGTAGTGTCCTCCAGCCGTTACGATGTTGAATTCATCATCGGAGCTTTGGCCATGCTCGGATGCGTAAATCAGCCCGTTGGGTCCGAGTGCCAAGCCTTGTGTGTTTCGATTGCCGTAGGTGTAGATGTAGCTGTCAGGGAAAGGATTATCTCCAGGGACGCTGCCATCGAGGTTGAGTCTCAGGATTTTTCCTTGCAGTGAATTCAGATTTTGGGCATTTGACGCATTGCCTAAATCACCCGCTGTCATGAGCAAGGTATGGTCAGGAAGCATCAACAAGCGGCTTCCATTGTGGATGCCACCCGCTCCGATGCTGAGTAAGATTTCTTCGTTGACCAAACTCGTGCCATCCCAATCAAAAACGCTCAATCGCTCGGAGCCATTCCAACCGCTCCCTACGCAATAGACCAAAAACACCTTGGGGTTTGTTTCCCAATCAGGGTGCATGGCCATCCCTAACAACCCGGGCTCGTCATTGCCATTGTTCATGACGTTTAAGGAAAGCACAGAGGTGTACGACCCTGTCATGGGGTCTATGCGCAGGACTTGCCCCGGCCGAGTGGTGCACCAGAGGTAATCGTCTGGTCCCCAAAGCAACTCCCAAGGCAGGCTAACCCCCGTGACCAAGTCCGTTTCAGTAAGTGTCGTGTTGCCTACGGTCCAAGTCTGCGCGGAAGCTGTGGTTAAGACAGTGGAGAAGATCAGAGAGAAAGTAAAGAGAAATCGCATCATTTTGGCTTCAATTACGTTTAATGCAGAATA
>DAISXU010000159.1:0-335 GCA_036825655.1 Flavobacteriales bacterium
GGTGACGGAACAGGTGACGGAACAGGCGACGGAACAGGCGACGGAACAGGTGACGGAACAGGTGACGGAACAGGTGACGGAACAGGCGACGGAACAGGCGATGGAACAGGTGACGGAACGGGTGACGGAACGGGTGACGGAACGGGCGACGGAACAGGTGACGGAACAGGTGACGGAACAGGCGACGGTACTGGTGAAATCACCAACTTAGACGAGCTCATTCTCTTCCTCGAAACGGAGTGCGCAACTGACACCACATTGCTTGGCGAATACTGTGAACTCTTGGACTTGGCTGTATTGTGTTTGGAAGGAGATTCCCTAGCATGTGAAGACCT
>DAISXU010000159.1:345-4976 GCA_036825655.1 Flavobacteriales bacterium
CACCATTAACGGAGGAGGTGACAACCCATCTGACACATCAGCAGTGGATTGCAACGCCAATTTCGGTGTCGTTCAAGCAATGGAACTAGATGGAACGTTGATCCCAAGTACAGTCTGGATTTACATCTATGACTATGACATGAATCAAACATACACTTGGAACTTCGGCGACGAAGGCAGCAGCATGGAAGCCTTCCCAGAGTGGACTTACGACACGAATGGCCCCTACACCATTTGCTTGACAGTAGCGGATTCCATGGCTGGATGTTCCGACACCTACTGCGAAGTTATCTCACTCGATTCTCTGGGATATTTGGGATTGCAAGATGGATTTACCTTGCAAGTAATGAATGGCGGTGCATCTGAGGGTGAAACCAACGACATTCTCGACTACACTGAGAATTCCATTTCAGATTTTGTGGTTTATCCTAACCCGAACACTGGCGAGGCAATTGCCATTGAATGGCATTCAGCTTCGAACACCACAACTCAGGTGTCCGTTTTCGACTTGAGGGGGGCCTTGATTGATTTGCAAAAAGTGAATGCAATTGCCGGAAGAAATCAATTGCTTTTGAGTCAAAGTGGACTCGAAAAAGGCGTCTACTTCATCCAGTTGACCGAAGGCACGCATCAATTGATGCAGCGCCTGTTGATCCAGTGATGGATTTCAACTTGCAAGAAATGAAAATCAACGCGAAAGGGATCCAGTTCTTGGGTCCCTTTCGTCGGTGATTGTTAGGGATGGAAGGGGCCGGCGATGTCATAGAAAGGTGCATTCGAGGAGATCGAAGGGCACAAACTGAATTTCACAAAGAGCATTTTGCCTTCATGATGTCATTCGCGTTCAATTACACCAACCAAAGGGACACGGCGTTGGACTGGGTAAGTCAAGCCTACGTTCGGGTATTTTTGAATTTGAAGAAGTTTGACCAAAAACGCGACCTAAAGCCTTGGATGCAAGTCATTCTAAAGAACATCATCATAGACGATTTGAGAAAACGCGCAAAGGAGATTGCCTTGTGGGCAGAAGAGGCCATTGATTCGGCACAACAGGCCTCCGACTCCTCAGTCCCGATTCAATACACCGAACTTTCCGAATTGGTCGATCGCGAATTGGATCATCTGGGAAAGGACGTAAAGCAGATCTTCATGCTGCATGTCATTGAAGGCTACAGCCACAAAGAAATTGCCCTCAAAATGGGCTTGGCAACCGGGACATCCCGGTGGTACGTAAGCGAGGCGAAAAGAAAACTAAGGAATTTGCTCACTCAAAACGACTACGGAAATGAGTGAATCCAATCTCAAATGGACTCCAGAGGACTGGGAACATACATTTGTTCACCTGCAGAGAGCTGAGCGCATGCTGCTCCTGAGGCGCATCGCCTGGGTTGCTTCGACCGTCTGCGGAGCAGCAATTGCTGCATTTGTTTTCATCGGAGATTCTGAAGACCAAGTTGATCATGCATCCAATAAGGAAACACCGGTAGAGGAGGTTGCTCATCTCGAGAAACCCGCCACACCGGAGCAACCAGAATCCAAAGGGTCATCAGCAACGACTTCCATCGCATTTGCTGAAGTGGTTGAAAAAGACGGGCCATGCGACGCAAACGAGCGGACCGATTCAGAGAAAACAATCCCGTCTGACCTTCGCGTTTCGGAGGCAGCCCAGCAACCACAATTTGACAAAGGCTCAAATTCTGCTTCGCAAGAGAATTCCAGTGAAACCCTCTTCATTCCTGGCAATTCGAGAGCTGTTGATGCAAAGTTTTCGAACTCCACTGACCATCTTCTTTCACTCACCCGCCGCTCCGAAACCCTCCAATTATTGTGCAGAATCAATGCTGAATTCGAGCAATCAACTCAGCCAAGAGTTCTTCAAAATGACACTTACATAACATGGCCCATACCGGCGGCAAACAGCCATGTGCCTTTGCGGTTCTTTTTCGACGTGAACCACCGTGGCCTAGCGGTTGAGGCACCATTCACCGTTGCACAAACTGGTCGAATGCTCTGGGAAGTCTATCCGGGCTTGTCTTTCGAAACTGCCACAAAAAATTGGTCGGCTTGGCATCCTGGCTCTACCCCCTCGAGCCCGATGAGGTTGAAGCGGGTGGCCACCGACTTCGCCATCCAAAGCCACTTAGGCGTGGCAGGGATGACTTCTTTGAATTACACCTTGAAGATTGGGGCAGTGCTCCAATTAGAATACGATTGGGCTCGGCGCATGGATTACGGTGAATGGAACCCGGAAGCAGAGGACTGGAACGTATTGGAGCTTGAAAATTCTTGGGGACGGGTGACTGAATCCAGTCCCTTTGCATTCAATTGGGGCGCCCGAGTCGATTGGGCCATAGCACCTGATTGGACAATTGTGAGCATCCTGGGGGTAGAACATCGCTTTACGCAAGCATTAAGTGCTGCTCAAATCACTGAAGAGCATTCGCCTTTCTGGCTTCAAATTGGCATCGTACGATGAAAGCTCCAAAGCCCCCACACACCCTCGCCATCGTTGTTGCCATGCTGGCGCTATCCGCCTGCAATCGCATTCCCCTCACCCCTCCCATTGTTAGCTCATATGATGAAGCTACGATGGGCACATGGGACAATGATTCGATTGACTTCGACGCAGCAGAAGGGATCTGGACCTTTGGCGTCGAAGTGGGGGAAACCCATCAAGAGCACTGGACTACTTGGACCTCCAATAGCGATGGATCCGCCTGGAGCTTGATTTACCACATCCCGCAAAGTGAAAGCGCTGTTTCGCCTTTTGGCATCGGCTATTGGCCGCATCACCCCAGCAGCTTTGCTGAAGATTGGGATGGCCTCCTTCATCTTTCTGGAGCGAGCAACGGCACACTGATCCTTCAAGAGCAAGCGATTGATTCCTCCGAATTGTTGAGTGGTGTTTTGGATTGGCAATGGCCTGAAGGCGAAAATTGGACTTTCAGCTGGTCAGAAACCTTCAATGACAGTTCGCATTGGTTCATTCAGGAAGTCGACGTACAACTTGCCGAGCGAGAACCTTGCCAACTGGATTGGCTGCGCGAGGTATTCACCGCCGAAACGGACGAATACGGGGAGAACTGGGAACTGCACCCCCCCACTTCGCCTGAATCACTGGTTTGGCATTGGAACATCAATGGCATCGAGCAAGAGTCCTTCGGCAATGAAACCGTCCAGGTGACCACTGACACCGAATCCCTATTCGTCATTCTCAGCAGCGGTGCAGGCGGCGATCATCCTTGGGGTGAATTTTCATGCCAAAGAAGCTGGGAATGGGACGATTTTGAAACCGAATTTGATGCGTACATCCAGCATGATTTCTACTGGAACAGAACGACCGAATCTACTCCTTGGATCGAATTGCAACACCTTACAAGTGATGGATTGCTGTATTCTTCTCAGATGGACTGCAGCAATTGGGAAGAAGAGTTGATTTATTTCGAAGTAGATGGGATGGAAGCCAATCAAAGCAGTGTTGGTGAGCCCTCTGATCAGTGGATTGACTTTCGATCTCATTTAGAAATGACCTCTGTGACCGACGAATCCGACACCCATGAATTGTACCTCAACACCCGTTGGTTGACGAGGATTCCAGACTGATTAATTCACTCGGGTCACTTTCATGGAAACCGCTCCATCCATCGGAGATTCATCCCAAAAATCCAACCAAGACGAGCTTTCTGCTACAACACCATAACTCCCTTTGGATAGGGTAAAGGTGCAGCTCAAGGACTCCATGGTTTCTGGCACTGTCAGTTGGTATTCCTTTTCTGGCTCAGATAGGGAATAGATGCGAATGGCACTGATCAAATTGGCACCATTTGGTTCCAAGTTAAAACGGAGCTTTTGGTCTTCTAAACACGATAAAACCAAAGGCAACTGATCGTCTTCTAGAGACTCGACGATTCGAGGTTTGCCGTCCGCTATGAAACTGGACACCTCCCGGATGGTGAGGTGAAAGGGGCCGAGGCCCGATCCGTCTTCGTCCCCTGCTCGAGTGGCTGCGATGATGTGTTGGCCCGACTGTTGAGCTGCATAGATGATGCGAGCGTTGTAATCACTACCGGAGTCGTCATCCGAAGCTACCAGCTCCTCATTCACATCAAACAACTTCAAGTAGGTATCAAATTGTCCAGTCATCGAGATGACATAACTCTTTTCTGAATCCAAATCAACGGTGAAAAGTTGGGAGGCAGTGAGCATTCCTTTGATTTCCCCTCGAACCCCCTCTGTTCCAACATCAATGGACTGTTGGCTGAAACTCAACAAATGAAGTGCCACTAAGATGGCCGATAAAAATACTTTTCTCATGGATTTTGGAGTGATGAAAAATTAGACATTCAAATGTAGAACTTCAAAAATAAGGGAATTATTGCATCTTCCGAAGGCAATTCTGCGCATGACTCCTTGAAAAACTGTAACACACGAGGTAAATCAAGCATCAAAAACACCCCATCGCATCTACCTCATGAAATGTTCAGATGAAGCCCGTTCTGCAAATCAAGAGGAAATACCGAATCTGATCAAAATTGGCGGCAGAAAAAAACCTGCAAGTCATTGACTTACAGGTTTTTTCGTGACCCTGTAGGGATTCGAACCCCAAACCTCCTCATCCGTAGTGAGGTGCT
>DAISXU010000160.1:0-4961 GCA_036825655.1 Flavobacteriales bacterium
GATAGCACCCACCCTCGACAATGACATAAAAAAGCCCCGACCAATTCAATGGCCGGGGCTTTTTTATGATCTCTAGCGGTCTTATCGCGTCACCGAGATGCGCTGAGATTCTCCATCAATTTGTACCACATAAGTGCCTGCGGCAACATCTCCGAGGTCCACGGAAAATTGCCCTTGAATTCCGACCAAAGGCCACTGGCGAACCAATCGACCTTCCAATGAATACAAAGAAGCTTGAATGGCCGGCGCTTTCAAGTCAAACGTTGTCAAACCACTTGTTGGGTTTGGAAAGATGACAAATGACGCCTCGCCCAAATCAGACTCCTCAACGCTTTCCACTTCACCCAATCCCAATGCCGCATGCATTCGAGGAGCGGTATACGCTTGGATGATGTCCAACCAGGGTAGCGCCTCTTCCGGTCCCATTGTTGGGTTCAACGACAACTGTGTCGCAGCGATATTTGAGCCGTTGGCTGTATCAACCATCTGCGTCATGGCCACATCCCACCACTGCCAAGGCGAGCTATCGAAAGGCTCCGTTGGAGCACCATCTTCATAGCTATTCAGAACAGGGTACAAACCGTCCATGCCTTCATTGATGGCATTGGCCGCAACCGATACATCGTCCGCCAAATTGAGCGATTGAAAAACATCGTTGTTATTCGGTGCGTCGAAAGAGTTGATCAATGTGTGCACGCCATAAGCTCCCGTTACCTCGATCACCGGTTCTTGGGTCGTCGGAACAACGAGTACACCGGTCGCATAGGGCGCGAATGGGTCGTGTGGGCAGTGAAAGCTCACCATTGCAGGGTCACCTGCGTCCAGCCATTTATCGGATCCCAATGCCCCGCCCATGTTCATTTGAAAGTTGAATTCTGAGCTGTAGTCGGGGTAGTGACCCACACAAAGCTGCAAACTATCTGGAGTAAAGCCATCGTTTTTGGCTTCCGGATCGCCGTTCACAGACTCGATCACCATCGGGATGGAAGAACCATCTCCTGGATCATACCAGAAGACTTCAATGGGGTTTCCTTCGTTGTCCAAAATGATGTCATTGTAATCCGCAATCGCTGCAGAAGCCAATGTGATGTAGCCTCCTGTGCCATCGCCAAACATGGCGATTTTATCCGGGTCAATGCCAAACGTGTTGTCCATCTCTGCTGCGTTCATCCGAAAGAATCGGGCTGCCGTGCGGGAATCTTGAACGCCACGGTACGCGGCGTTGATCAACTGAAACGTCCGTTCTACTTGTGAGCCTGCCAATGGATTCCAGCCCAAGCGGTAGTCAACTGAAGCCGTGACGTAACCCATGCGAGCAAAACGCTCACACAATTCCACCACCGCACTGTCTTTGCGGGTCCCGAGGGCGGAGCCGTTCAGGTATTGCGGCAAGAAATTTCCTGTATGAAAAACAAGGATCAACGGGCGTGAGGTTTCTTCATCGCCTTCAGGCTCATAAACATCCAGAAACTGAGGAAGCACCATTGGAGGCAATCCTTGCAACGCTGGAAGAACGCTTACGTTGCTTGCATATTCAACATCTTCTGTCACGATTACATTTTCGAATACCTCGTCTAGGTATCGTTCTTGGGCGTGCAACGCAAATGCGGCAAACGCCATGATTAGGGTAAAAATTCTTTTCATGCTTTTTGGACTTTGATTCTCAAGCAATTTCAGAGGCAGAACGCATTGCAAAACCCAATACTCAAACGGCTTTCCACCATGGTTATCAACAATTTTGAAGACGGGCACCCCGAATCATCTTCCTCCCGGAAACCCCAAAAAATCATCGGAAGGCGCATTGGTCAATCCGGAACACCCACCCCAGCCGCTGGCCATTGAAGGTTCAATGATAACCTGTATATTTCCAACATGGAAAAACGACAGAGACAGCAATTTTGGACACTCGCCTTGGTGGCAGCATGCTGCATCCCAATGCAAGGCCTCATCGCCCAAAACGGAATTGGTTATCCCCAAGAAGACGTGGTAAAGGTCGCGGAGGTGATGCCCGTTCTGAAAACTTGTGCATCCCTCGATGATCGCACCGAACGCGAAACATGCACCAATCAAGGCATGATGGAGCACGTCATGCAAAACCTCGTTTATCCCACAGTAGCACAAGAAAAAGGCGTCGAAGGAACCGTTTTTGTTCAATTTGTGGTGACCGAAAAAGGGTCTATTGGTTCGGTTGAAATGGTCCGTGGACTGGAAACGTTCGAAAAATCAGCGGTCACTGTGATTGAATCGCTTCCCCTTTTCATGCCGGGCACCAACAAGGGAAAAGCAGTAAACGTGCAATACGTACTCCCCATTCGATTTGCTCTTGGTGAATGATTCAAGCTCACCGAATCAGTTCCGTTTTATTTCTCGCTTGCTGCATTTCGACGTCAGCCTTTTTTAGCTGCAAGCCTGAACCCAAGGCAATCATTTTACGCAAGCCAACAACGAAGGCGACCGCGGACCTCATCGTGCGCAAAGAAGTGCGCACTGTCGCATTTGGGAGTTGTGCCCACGCCGAACAGCCCATGCCTGTACTCGATGTCACAATTCGTCAAAAACCAGATGTTTTTGTGTGGCTCGGGGACAATGTATACGGAGATACAGAGGACATTTCGACCCTAGAGGCGCAATATGAAACCCTCGGTCAAAACCCCCATTTTCAGCGCCTTGATTCTGCCACGCGGCTACTCGCAACGTGGGATGATCACGACTATGGATGGAATGACGCGGGAAGGCACTATCCGCTCAAGGAGGAATCAAAGGATGTTTTCTTGGATTTTTGGAAAGACCCCCGGGATGCGCCACGAAAAGACCGCGACGGCATTTACATGAGTTATCTATTTGATGGTGGAAAACAAGATGTTCATATCATCCTGCTCGATACGCGCACCTTTCGAGATGACTTGCTGCGCTCTCAAAGCATCATCCTCAAAAGCAGCAACGGATTCAGTTACATGGCCGATTATGAGCCTCACAGGGGCGAAGATTCGACCCTCCTCGGAACTGCCCAATGGAGGTGGTTGAAAAAGCAGTTGAATGTTCAAGCCGATTACCGAATCATTGCCTCCTCAACGCAATTTGGTGCGGAATGGAACGGTTATGAATCATGGGCGAATTTTCCCAGCGAGCAACAACGAATGCTCGAATTAATCGAAGCGGCCAACCAAAAACAGGCCACAACGGTGCCCACTGTGTTCATTTCTGGCGATGTGCATTATGCTGAAATTTCAAAAATCAAAGGTGGGAATGGCTCGGCTACCGATGCCATATTTGATATAACCGCAAGTGGAATCACATCCACTTGGGATTTCGCCACCAACAATGCCAACAGAGTGGAGGGGCCCATCATGGAAAACAACGTGGGAATCCTCCAATTAGGCCGGCCCGGAAAGGCGAAGATTGTGGCTGAAATTTGGGATGCGACAGGGCAATTGCGCGTCGAACATTCCGTTCTTCCCTAGCCCTTGCACTTAAGAGAAACTCATGGACGCACAACGCATTCTTATTATCACCTCTGCTCTACTTGCCATGGCGTGCATTGGACTCGGGTTGCAATTGTATCAAACCAATCAGACCGTTGTTGAGGTTCAGGCGGACAATACCGCGATTTCATTCGAACGAGACCAGGTGCTATTTGATCTGGAAAAACTGAGTTTTAGCTACGACACCCTCAGTACCGAAAATGCGCTGATGCTCGCCCAAATTGCCGATCAGAAGAATGATATCGGCCGTTTGGTTCAACAAGTTAAAAATGGCAACTGGTCACTTGCTCGTGCCAAACAAGAAGCGGAAACATTGCGCGGCATTATGAAAGGCTATGTCGCTACCATCGATTCCCTCAACCAGTTGAACCTCGCGCTCATTGACGAAAATGACCAGATGCGAGCGCGTGTGGAAGAAGTTCAAGAGCGCAATGCCAACTTGGTAGAACGGCAAGAAAACATGGAGGAGATGATTACGGCAGGGCAAACGCTGCAAGCGGCTGAAGCATCGGCAGAAGGCATCCGAATCTTGAGCAATGGCCGCCAACGGCCGACCACCCGTGCTTCGCGCTTGAGCATGGTGCGTGTTTGCTTCACGCTATTGGAAAACCGCATTGCTAGCGCTGGATCCAAAACCCTACACTTACAGGTCAGCAATGATTCCGGTCAAATTCTCATGGGCGAACAATCCGCGAACGCAAATGACCTGGGCAATCCGGTAAGCGCAACGCGCGAGCTTGATTACAACAATGAGCGCATCGAAGCCTGCATCTTCTTCATTCCCTCAACGGAGAGTATCCCTGCTGGCATATACACCATCAATATCCTCGAAGGAAATGAAGTGATTGGTTCAACCCAATTGGTTCTCTCCTAGGGAGTTTCTACCACGTTGGGCAGGTATTGCAATTGCGCTTGCCTTTGGGTTTATGGTCCTTGCCAATGAGGTAGCCGACCGCAAAAGCGGCCTCAGCATACCCGATCCGTTGCTTCGCCCCCGAGTCACCCGGCCCTTGAAGCCGAATCCAAGGCAATGTGACTCCGCCCACATGCCCCGTAGCCTGGATGAAAAACCTCCTGTGCACCTGCATTCTGAGTCCCGCGTGCACCCCAAGCCCCAGGCCTGAAAGGTGCTGAGCATTCTTTTGACGTTGCCCCGCCCAAGTAAAGTCTGTGCTGCAAACCACAACACCCAACCCAACCGCCTCGAACACGGAAAGCATGAATTGATCATTGACGGAGCGCCAGAGGTCGGTTTGGTGCTCCAAGCTGAATCGTACAAAATTCATTCCATCGCTGTGTTCCAAGTTGAATCCTTGGCCCCACCGCAAAGAATCGCCGTTCCATTCGGCTAGCGTCCCCGCGGGAAATTCATCTTCCAAGCCCAAATCCGACGCATCGGCATATCCATCGGCGACTACCCACTGTTTTTTCAACTTGTACTTCATGTGGTCCCATCCCGCTGAGACCCACAGATTGGGG
>DAISXU010000161.1:0-4960 GCA_036825655.1 Flavobacteriales bacterium
GATGACCTCTTGCATGCCATGCAAGCGCTCTAGCCAGCTGAGCTAATCCCCCAATTGATCCAACGCTCTCGTTCGAGCGCGGGGGCAAATATACCTAAACTCTTTCAATGAAAGGAGGGCGGTTTCTTTTTTTCAAAGTCAAGGATGGATAGGCGCAGGTGACCTTCGCGGCCCCTTCAAAGGCATCCAGTTGCACATGTCCTCATGAACCCACAGCACACCCTGGTCAGGCTGTGGACAGGCGAGAGAATAAGCCCCCCAGTCCATGTGACCCGTCCCGTTTCGAAAATGCGGCTCCGTAGTCCAAAGGCAACGCTGTCGCTCATCCCAAGCCAATGGGTAAGCCAACGAGTCCAACACAAGCCAGGCAACCGAAGGCGGTTGCCATGCTCCGAAGATGCGGTGGGTGGTCGTGCCACGCAGGTCATCTTCAATGCCCAGGTGGCGATAAGATGCCGTCCATTCCAACACGAGATCCACCCGTTCACATGAATCAACGGCACACGGAATTTGGCCATGCACCTCGTTCGCCTGCACTACCAGCGCAAAACACGCAATGGATAATGTTGATTTCCACATCGAACATCGATTAAATAGGTGCCTCGAGCCCATCCTGCAACGTGCAAGCGCTCTGCCGAACCTGAATCAACGACCATGCCAGAGAGGTTGAAGGCCACGTAAGTCCAATCCAAACAAGGCACTCCAGTGATGTCCAAGTACTCCACTGCAGGGTTAGGTGCTGCCTGCAAAGCTGGCCGAATGGGAGGCTCATCGAGGCTTAGAGGGGAAAGAAACACGGTGTCGGATTGCACCAAGATGTGATCTCCAATGTCATCGTTAGGCGACCGAACGACGTGGACGTTGGGGTTGGGGTGCTGCGTCGATCCGACCAGCCAAACCGCGCCTAAGTCATCCTTCATCATCGCTGCAGGCTCCTCAGATTCAGGCCAACCAAAGGTCATGGCACCTAAAAATTGACCCGAAGCCGTCATGCGCACAAAAATCATATCCCCTTGGCCCAATCCAAACAGAGTCGTGCGAAACAATGCGTTAATTTCAGGAGGATTCCAAAGCACGGCTCGGGGTTGAGCAGGATTTGCCGGAGCAATGACCAAGGGCAGTGACCCTCCCGAAGTGTCCATCCTTGCAACGAGTGGCATGGGAGCTGCGCCTGCTTGCTCCCGGGCCATCGCAACCAATACGACCGAGTCCACCACGGACAAGGCCGTTGATTCGACCCAATTTCCCGTGGCAGGCACCAAGGAAGTCCAGGTGACCTCGCCGTTCCAACCCAACTGGCGAATTCGAGTACGTGAGGAGTCCGACGAAGGCCGTTCATTCGAAGCCATCCACATTCGATCATGAGCCACCACACCCGCTGAAAGCGATTCGCTCAGTCCGTCTTGGCCCCAAGTCAGCTGCTCGATCACCTCATGCTCCGCCCCCGTCCATTGACTCAGCAACACACTCGGCTTTGCAGTACCACTTGAATAATCCGTGCACCACGTCACCAAGGTGTCCCCCTGTCGATGAATGCCATGAGGTAAAATCCATCCTTCCTGAACCCAGGCGTCATGCCCCAATCCATCTCCGGTTTCGGCATTCAAACGATCCCACCTGACGCCGTAACCTTCCGCACCAGAAAGCAACTCCCGGGAGACAATGACCACCGAACCGTCCGGCAATAAAATGCTTCCCAGAGCGGCACCCCCCATTTCCAAGGGCACCACATGCTGCCAAACAACTTGCAGGTTAGAGTCGAGGCGAACTGCCCATGGCTCGCGGGTTGCGAGGTCATTTGAATCCGTATACCCAGAGACCAAGGCATCGCCCTCTCCCAGTGACAAGACATGCAGGCCAGCGTCTTCTGCGGGCCCACCAAAACTCGCCATCCGAATGGTGTCGAGCTGAGCAACAGCTCCCCCCGTCAGGCCAAATGCTCCGATAAAAAAGAGCAACCACCTCATCCCTGTACGGCTGAATGCACTGCTTTCAATCGCTTGAACAAGGCTGGAACCTCATCCAGTTGCAACATGTTTGCCCCATCCGAAAGGGCTTCCTGAGGTCGAGGGTGCGTTTCCAAGAAAACGCCCTGAGCCCCTGCTGCTACCGCTGCCGAAGCGACCGTTGTGATCAACTCCGGACGACCGCCAGTCACTCCAGAACCTTGGTTGGGTTGCTGCAAGCTGTGCGTCACATCAGCGATGACCGGCGCGAAAGACCGCATCACCGGAAATCCGCGCATGTCAACCACCAGGTCCTGGTACCCCAACATCGTGCCTCGCTCGGTTACCCAGGCTTTCGGATTGCCCGCATCCCTCACCTTGTCTACGGCGAACTTCATCGATTCCGGTGCCAAAAACTGCCCTTTCTTGATGTTCACCACCTTCCCCGTCTCCGCCGCCGCCACCAGCAAATCTGTTTGGCGGCATAGAAAAGCGGGAATCTGCAACACATCTACATAGGCCGCTGCCATTTCCGCCTCCGATGCAGCGTGGATGTCAGTGACAACGGGCACCCGGAAAGCTTCCCTCACTTTTTCAAGGATCCGCAACGCCTTTTCATCTCCAATGCCTGTGAAACTGTCCCCTCGTGAGCGGTTTGCCTTCCGGTAAGAGCCCTTGAAAATCAAAGGCAAGTCATAGGCATCGCACCATTTCACGAGTTTCTCAGCAATCTCCATGACCACCGATTCACTCTCCACCGCACAGGGCCCAGCGATGATTTGGAGGCGATTCTCTGCTGTCCAGCCAGCTTCAGATGGGGAATACAAGTCATTCATTGGGCGCAAATTTGCAGCATTCAGGGGGAATGGCGTTCCATCGAAGCCAGTTTTCTAGACCAAACCAATTCCATCCCGCGCCCCCGTCCAGCTGCAGAGAAACTTCCGACCGGATCTTCCCACCTCAAGGCCCTGGTCGAATGCGCTGTTTCAGAAGTGAATTCAAGGACAGGCCGCAATCCTCCCCAGCCCCCCGCGGCCGCAGCAATGCCCACAACGAAGGTGGCATTGGGCTTCCATTCAACCCCAGCTTCCAACAGCGGTTTGGGCATCCAGCCACCGGCCTCCAAGCGCCCTTCAAGGGTCCAATCATCCCTACAAGCCCACTCCCCTTCCAATGCAAAACGGGCAGGAAGCAGCTGCCAGCCCACTCCACTTCGTTTCCTTTCCAGCAGGCCGTCTCCGAACTCCTCTTCCTGAAGCCCCTCGACGGTCCAACCAGGACCTTCCCAAGGCAACCCAGTCGTCACCAATCCTGTATCCACTGCAAAGCGCTCCTCGCCACCGTAGCGAATTGCACCGAAGTCCCTCAATTCAATCGCCCACCAATTGCTTATACCCCATTGGTGCCTTGCTGAAAGCCCAAGGCCCCATCCGCGGTTTTCCCATGCCGTAAGGTGCGCATCCACTTCCACATCAGCCAAGTCCACGCCTTCGCTCACAAACAACCCGCCGTTCTCCATTTCAAATTCTCCACCAAAATCGGCACGGTAGGCGCCGACCTCTACGAAAGCGTTTCCGCCAAGGGAACCGATCCCAACGGCCAACCGGCTCCATTGCATCCAATTCCCTGTCGTTCCTGCCAATTCAATTTCTGCACCTAAATCGGGTGCATTGCCTTGAAAGACCAAACCAAACAACCCATGTGTTGCTGACGCTGACATGACCCCACGGGTTTCTAATGCCAACCGCGGCAGATGGCCCGCCACAGCTTGGGAGCCAATCCACTGCACCTGCCCGCCTGCCGTAAGGCCGATGACGCCACCTCCACTCCGCTCCATCTGATAGCGCATGGCTTCCAAATCCACCGCCTCAAACTTTCCACCAACCAGCATCGTCCGTAGAAACCCATTGGTCAAAGAATTCGAACGGTGCATGCCCTCCATGGAGAACTGCAAAACCGAGGTTGCCGAATCGGCAGCGGTTTGGGCACTTGCCTTCAACCCCACGGCGCATGCCACCAGCGTGAACAAGGCCCCGACCCTTCCGATGCGACTCATTCGATGACTGCTTCGTAACGCCCCTCTAAAGCCACTTGAATGTGAACCCGTTCTTCTCCAGAGAAAAGCACCTGCCCATCCGTATCTAAACGAAAAGCCAAGGGCATCACCCCACCCAGCGACAACTGCTCACCGTCCATGGGAATGCGCCATTCCACGGTGGCCTCACTGATGGGCAAATCCGCCTCGAAGTAGGAGCCTTGGTTACCTCCATTGTCTTCAAAATGCCCCTCCACCGACCAAGCGACTGGGAAATCGTGGCTTACCCGCATGACCAACTCACCGTCAAACCCTTTGAGTGGAAGCCCTTGAACTTCGATGCTATCCCGAATCATGACACCCGAAAAGCCCAAAGACAACGGCAACTCAACATCCAATGTAACGTAAGGGGGATGCAGTGAGCTGAAGTAATCATGGCCGGCCGTTGCATCTCCCATGGGATTCAACTGCAAATCACCGATGAGATGAACGGAATCGGGGAAGCTCCCGAGGGATTCAAAAAAATTCGGGGTACAGTCCAACAGATTCAAGCTCCAAAAATCAAAAGCAGGAGGAGTCACGGACCAATCTGCTCGCGACAACACCTGCTCCTGACCGATGGACGGATGCATCAAGTTTTCATCATCCAATTTTAAGGTGTCTACCCAAAATGCCAAATCTGCACCCATTGTATTATAGAGTTTCAGCTCAGCAGCCGTGGGTGCAGCAACAAAACTCCCCGTTGGGAATCGCTGCGCGCTGAAGGCTTCTTCTGCCTCATCCAATGCGATGTCGACCTGTCCGAAGTACCCTTCAACCTCCTCTACCCGCATCTTATGAAACCACATTTGCACCTTGATGCTATCGTCGCCATACACATTGGCCGTGTAGTCAATGTCTGCAGGTGTACCAATGGTGAGGTTGGAGTTGATGCGGTTTACTTCTTGACCGGTGGAGCCCGTAAAATCAATCACTGCCG
>DAISXU010000162.1:0-4954 GCA_036825655.1 Flavobacteriales bacterium
CCCGCAACTAAAGCGAGTGCAAACACCCTCAACATCATGAGTTACTCGGTTGATTGCCCCCGTTGGCTGAAGCATTGGACGCGTTACCGCCACGTCTCCGGTTGGGACGCTTACGATTCCGATTGGGACGATTGCCTCCTTCTCCCTGCGGCGCTTTTTCATCCGTTCGTTGCTTGTTCGCGGGGGGTTGCGAAGTGCGTTCATTGGAGTTGCCTCCTCTGCCACGGGGTTTCCGTTTCTTCTTCCGCTTGGCCTCGTCAAAACGATTCAGGCTATCCTGTCCCACTACATTGGAATAGACCTCCTCCATCTCATCCGGCTCATCTTGAATCGCAAAATCGTTCAAGGTTGCTGGCACTTCACCCCTTGCATTCATCGCAAGGAGCTCCTTCATGTCTTCAACCGTGACTGGAATCGGGCCCGAGCCCATTTCATCCAAGGGAAGGAGATAAACCAAGCGCTTGAAGATGTCCATTTTGAACACCACCGCCCGACCGCTGCCGATCTTCAATTTTGCATTGGGACTCGGGAAATCCTTCACGGCCTCCACGTATTGATCCAGCTCGAAATTCAAGCAGCATTTGAGCTTTCCGCATTGCCCCGCAAGCTTCTGTGGATTGAGGGACAGTTGCTGGTAACGAGCGGCTTGAGTGGATACACTTCTGAAATCAGTCAACCAACTGGAGCAACACAGCTCCCGGCCGCAAACGCCAATTCCACCGACACGCGCTGCTTCTTGTCGAGACCCAATTTGCCTCATTTCAACCCGAATGCCAAAAGCTCCTGCAAGCTCCCGAACCAGGATTCGAAAGTCTACCCGGTCTTCTGCCGTGTAATAGAATGTTGCTTTCCGGCCATCGCCTTGGTATTCCACATCTGAAAGCTTCATTTGCAGCCTCAAGTTGCGAATGATCGCCCGAGCGTCCGTCAAGGTTTGATCTTCTTTCGTGCGGGCTTGCTGCCACCGATCGATGTCGTCCTGGTTCGCCGTGCGGAGCACTTTTTTCACCTCGTGATCATCTTTCGCCTGCTTTGCCCTCATCTGGGCGCGGACAAGCTCGCCTCGCAAACTCACCACACCCACATCTTCTCCTGGATCGGCGTCAACGACGACCACGTCGCCCACCTGCAACGAAGTGCCTTCTGAAATCCGATAGAACCCTTTCCGGTTCGCCTTGAACCGAAGTTCCACGATGTCGTAAGGTCGCTGGCCTGTGGGCAAAGCGACTCCTTCCAACCAATCGAATACCGTCATGGGTCCGCATCCGCTTACTCCACAATTCCCATTGCTCTTGCATCCCCTTGGGGCGCCTCCACCTTTGCTGCAGTTCGTACACGACATACTTGCGAAGATAAGGCTTACTCGATGGCAAATGCATCGGAATTCAATCGAACATCAACACATAAAATGAAAGCACTCACCAGCGGCGAATCTCAACGAATTCAAGCCGTTCGCTTCAGGAGAGCATGGAGCTTGTTGCTCAAGTCCAAAAAAACGAGCTTGCCATTCACGTTCCCTGCAATGTCTCGGTGGGCCGCCTCAATCAACTGCTGCATTTCTACCACATTTCCATGGTGAATGAAAGGAGCAAACTTCTCTGCAAAGGCTCGTTCTCTGCCTGTCAAACGCACCGCATCCATGGCTCCGTAATTGCCCACTATGCACTGCCTGACCATGTGCAGGGCGTAAATCAAAAAACGCTTCATGGCCTCTCGACCCGGTTTTGCAAATTGGTCTGATTGCTCCAAAAGCTCCGCCCCTTTGAGCCCCCAACAAGCCCGCATCCAAGATACAAACAGCTCGTGATCAGGCGCTGCACCGCCGGCCGCAGCCAAACGCAACGCAGACGCGAGGTTGCCATCAACAACTCCAGCCAATTCTGCTGCCGCCGCAGCGTCCATGCCTGTCATCCGTTCAATGGTAGAAGCAGCATCGGCTTCATTTAACCTCGGGACTTTCACCGCCTGGACCCTCGACCGAATGGTGGCGAGCAGCTGATCCATGTGCTCGGAAACGAACAGCATGACCGTACCATCCGTTGGCTCCTCAATGAGTTTGAGCATCTTATTTGCTGTATCCACTCGCATCGTTTCAGGTAGCCAGCAGATCAGAATTTTGCGCCCGCCTTTGAACGACTTCAACCCCAATTTCCGGTTGATTTCAAGTGCTTCGTGGACGGAGATGAACAGTTGTTTTTTATCTGCTCCAATGGCTTCTACCCATTCTTCGAGTCCAAAATGCGGCTGCTCCATAAGGAGTTTTCTCCAAGTCGCTTGAAATGGCTGAGAGACCGCTGTGTCCGATTTTTCCCCCTTGAAAAAGGGAAAACTCCAATGCAAATCTGGATGCTGCATTGAATCGTGAGCCTTGCAAGACTCGCACGAACCACAGGCATCATTCGCTACCGGCTCCAAACAGTGCAAATAACGAGCGTAAGCGCGGGCCAAACCCAAAGCGCCACAACCCTCAGGTCCGTCAAACAGGAAGGCATGCGCCACCCGATTCGACTGAACAGCTGCTCGCAGTTGCGCCCCTATCTCTTGGTGGCCGATGACATCACGGAAAAACATGCCCCGAAGTTAGCGCGCGAACCTCAGATTCACCTGTGAACTAGAAGGAAGCATGCAGCGAAGCATACAGCCCCCTGCCCGCACCTGAGATTCCCGATGAGAAAACACGGTAATGTTCATCGAGTGCGTTCCGCACACCAACACGCATCTGCAGGCCCTTTTGCAATTGAATGGAGGCCTCTGCGTTCAAGGTGTACCAAGCCGGCGTCCCAGAAGGAAGCGCCTCGTCTTGGTTGTCTTCTCCATCCAAACTGTATTCCTCGATGGGCTTGACGCCATTGAATAAGCTGTAGGCTTGGAAGGTCAACCAGCGGTGTTGGTAAACGACCGAGACCCTGCCGAAGAAGGGGGGGATATGGCCCAAAGGTGAAGCGGCAGATTGGTTCCAGCCATAGGTCCAATTGAGGGCAGCTTCCGCCTGTATTTTTGGAAAGAGCTTAGCTCGGCCCTCCACTCGGAATCCCCTTATTACCGCTCTACTTGCGTTGACATTGGTTTGTACCCGTGCACTGTCTCCGTTATACCAAATCACAGAATCACCTTGCAGGGTGGACAGGGTTGGAAGAATGGCATCAATCCACCAACTGTTGAACCCCGTAACGGTCAATTGAGCCAGATCCATTCCTCCGGGATTCCAGGTAAACCCATGCTCAATGGAGTAGACGTATTCCGGACGCAGGCTATCATTAGGAATGGTCACCAAACCATTTTTCTCGAAGACCTTCCCCACATCATCCACGTTGGGATGGCGGAAACCGGAGGAGGCCGTCGTCAAGCCCATGAATGCATCGCTCCACTTCCACTTGCCGGATATACTTCCTGTAATTGCGCCTTCAGAAGATTCAATTCGATCAAATGGCAGCACCACAAATCGACTTGAGTCGTACCGGCAGTCCAAACCAGCAAAGCTGTAGCGCAAACCGCCCGATAACAGGTGCGTTTTGATGGTTTGGCGAACCGTTATGTATGCTCCCATGGTGCGCATGGCACTCCCGCCATTGGGGTAACGGGTCTCTTCGGAAAAATCCACAACTCCTGAAGCAAGATTTTCACTCCAAGCCTCTGAAAGCACCGAATTATAGGTGGCTGAAATCCCAGCACCCATGGACATCGTTCCAATCAACCGATGGCGGAAGCCCCCGAGGTTCAATCCCCAAACATCGACTGTTTCTTCCTGGTGGTACCGCGTGTCTGAACCAAAACGCCGGGTGATTCGGTCTTCTCCAATGCGCTGGTAACTCGCTGTCATTGCCGTTTGAATACCCCACCGATGCATGAAGCCTTTGTACACGGCCGAGGTCATCAGGCGCTCTTGTGGACCGTAGTTCCATTCCGCCCATTTCGGAAGACCGTTTTTGCGGTCGTCAAACATGTCGTACCGCGGCACATCGGAGCTGGTGCTGTATTGGGCGTTGATGGAAAGGTATCCACCCCATGGTGTCTGAAATCGAACTTTCTGGAGCAAATCCAATTGGTCGTAACCGGATTTCAATTGAACCGCAGGATCGTCATTGGTGAGCAGGGTATCCACCCCATTCACCCGTGTGGCATAGTTGGAAACCAAACCCCATTCAGCATCGCCATGGCGTCGCCGAGTGCCCTGGCGTAAATCACCGAAATGGGAGCGCGTGATTGAAGTGAGCGAGCCCAATCGCTGCCGGTTGATTTCAAAATCAACGTGTCCCATCCAACCGGAATTGGGCGACCGAAACGCAGTGGAAGCATTGGCGCTCACGTCGCGCGTGCCGACCTTGGGTTCACGGGTTTGGTAATGGATGACTCCTCCAAGCGCATCGCTTCCATAGGCTACGCTATTTGGACCCAAAATGACCTGTGTTTGGGATAAAACCTGCGGGTCAATCGTGATGCTACTTTGCAAATGGCCACTGCGGTAAATTGCATTGTTCATGCGCACTCCATCCACCACCAATAAGACTCGATTGGCCTCAAAGCCTCTCAGAACAGGTGACCCACCTCCTTGCTGAGATTGCTGAACGAGAACCGATCCTGTTGACCAAAGCAAATCCGCAGCTGTGCTCGCCACTTCCATGCGTTTCAAAGGTGGAATCATGCCTGTGCTTCGGGACGTAAGAGATTGCAGTGCAACAGCATGGACCGTGGCGACTTCATTCTCTGTTACAATTTCAGCCGCATCAAGGGAAATCATGTCATTGACCATCCGCAAGCGGTCTGGAACCCGGTCTCCAGGCACCAAAAGCAAATCCACATACCCCATGCTACGAACCACCATGGAATCCTGCACAATCCGGAAAGGCAATTCAATGATGCCTTGGTCGTTGGAAGCTTCGGCCTCCAAGGTCCGTTTGTTCACCACCACCGCGAATGGAAGGGGCGTTATCCCATCAGAATCCGTAATTTGTAT
>DAISXU010000163.1:0-4803 GCA_036825655.1 Flavobacteriales bacterium
CTGAGTAGCCTTGCATGGGAGGAGTAAACGCGTTCGGCACATAAACTTCAAGGTTCTCGAGCACCTCCACGAACATCGTAAATTCCTCGGCGCAACCGTGTTCATTCATGACCATGAGTATCACTTCATACGTTCCTGCCGCATCATAGGTGTGATTCGTGCTCCATTCTGACGAAAGTTCCCCATCTCCGAAGTCCCAAATCGCTTGGCCGTTATCCGACGTGTTTTCAAATGCCCAAGAACTATTCAAAGGGTCAGGGGAATCGAATGTTCCAGCATAAGGATCCGCATAAAAACCAACCACCGGCCGAGGAAGTACGACAACTGAATCCCCCAATGGCAAAACCGATGTGCACCCTCCATCAGACACGGCACTCAGCTGCAAATCATACGTGCCAGGCCATTCTAGATTCACTTCAAACGTCATCTCCTCACTCATAAACACTTGGGTGGAGTCCCGGTGAATTTCCAAGAGCCATTCCACTGCTCCCTCGGTGCTGTAATCAATTTCAAGCAAATGCGGTGCACATCCCATCAACGGACCTGCGGAAAGGGTCAGTTCCGGAAGTTCCAGCACTTCAACGCTATCCAAGGCAAAACTTTGACAGCCAAATTCGTTCTCACTGAGCAGGGTGATCGCGTGATCTCCGAGGGTGGCAATCTCCAAAACCGCGTCACCCGTGGCCGCAACGAGCGCACTGTCAATGAACCAAGCCAGCTGAAGTCCATCAACCGCATCGACAATTGGATCGATGACTGCAGGCGCACCGCAAATCACCGTATCCATCAATTGAAATGCCGCAGAAGGAGCGGGCCAAACTTCAATGGAAAATGATTCAGCGGATGCACAACCCCACTCATTGAGCACGGCTACCTCGATCAGAAGATCCGTAGCTTCAGTTCCGGAATGTAGCAATGAGAAATTCGGTGCAAATGCATCGGACTGCTGAGGACCATTGTCCACTGTCCAAGACCACTCGCCGGCTCCAATCGTTTGATTATCCATGGCAATGTCCAAAGGAGAACATCCACTTGTAACACTGGGTACAGCGTTGATTGCCAACGGAGCGTGCACAGCAACTGTCAGCGTATCGTAGCCCATACAACCGTTTGCATCAGCGCCTTGGGCGAATATGACCTGATCCCCGGGCATCGTCCATGGGATGATTGCCGGAGCCGGAGCCGCCTCATTGCCTGCATCTGATATCCATTCAATTTGGGCTGTGCTCGGCAACCCCGATGTTTCCAAATCAAAGAGCATCGAATCACCCACGCATGCCGATGCGTTCGACGAGGAAAGCTCCAAAGCAAAAGCGGGATGAACGGTAACGTCCAAGGCAAAAGAGTCCACTGCGCAGGCGTTCGAAACAGCTAGAATCACCTCGAAGTTTCCGGGTTCTGTGAACGTATGCGTGGCCACTGAATCAAAGGCAGTTGCGCCGTCGCTAAAGTCCAGCAACATTGCATCGCCTCCAACGCTGCGGTTGGTGGCCTGCACATCGAGTGGAAGGCACCCAACGGCGAGGTCCAAATCAAATTCCGCTTGAACGAGGGAAGACTCAACCAAAACAACCGCAGAGTCCGTAAATGCGCCGCATCCGTTGGCTGCTGTCAATGCTACCGAAAAGAGTCCCGATTCATCGGTCACTTCAAATGTGGGCCAAACCGGCGTGAACCCCGATCCCTCTTCTCCGTTTCCGAAATCCCAAGTCAATGTTTCTACCTGTCCCTCAATGGTATAATTCAATTCAGCCAAAAATGGCGAACACACGGGGCCGGGCGTATCGAACAGCTGTACCACTGGGATGGCATTGACCTCAATCATAGCTTGTGCCGTGTTCGATCCACATTGATTGGACACCTCCATTTCGAGTGTGAAGCCCTGCGAACCCGACGGTTGCTCAAACACCAGTGAATCACCCGATTCCAGCAACAATTCCATGCCGTCAAGGCTCCATTGAAATGCATCCACCATGCCCTCTGCCGCATTGTCAATCCCAATATCCAATGGTACGCAACCCTCGTTTTCAGACAGAGTGAATGCCGCTATTGGAGGGGCCAACCATTCTACGTCCTGTTGCGCAGTGTCCGCACACCCCCATTCGTTGACGACGGTTAAGGACAATTCAAGAACACCTGCGTCTTCGAGCAATACACTCACGTCTGAAGTCGTGCTGATCAGACTATCAGCCAACCACCAAGCATAGGACTCCACATCCGTAGACATTGAAGTTGCGATCAAAGCTTGACCAATGCACTGCTCATCAATGAACGGAAAGGCTGATTCGGGCACACTCCGCATGTGCACAATATGATCCTCCGAATTCAAACAACCTGTCAGCGCATCCTCCACTTCGTAGGCAACTGCCCAATCACCTGTACCAATCTGAGTGTCGAATTCGCCGGCCTCCGCATCCAAAATTCCCGCGCCGGTCCAAATTCCACCAGTAGGCATTGCCAGCGGAAGGGTTTGGTCCGCGTCTCCCAGACAGAAGGTGCTCTCTGCTGCCATCGCAATCACCGGTAGATTCAAAACTTCAAGGATGCGTTGGTCTGAAACGAGGCATGAATTTTGTCCCCCCGACAATTCAAACGCATACATACCGGGTTCCAATAGAGCAAGATCAACAGCGCCCGTAAAAGCATCAATCAGAGCTTCTTGTTCCAATGGTCCAACACCGCTCCAAGTCGTTTCAAAATCATGGCTTTGCGACTCCAGCTCTACCCATTCGTTGCCCGCACAAAACGCCGTGTCTAGGCCTGCAAAAATGGTCGGTAGCGGCTGTACCGTCAACTGCAGGGTATCGGCATTCGTGCAACCTGTTGCGGAATCGAGGTAGAAATATTCCACTTCAAATGATCCCAATCCAAGATTCGCAGGGTCCAATGACCCACTCAAGTCAACCAGACCTGAAGCCAAACCCAAGCCGAAAAAACTTCCTGATCCGAATGCATCCGTCACGGGCATGCCCGACGGCAAAACCTCCTCAAACGATTGATCACAAAGCCAAAGATCTTCACCCGCAAAAACATCGGGCAAGGCGTTGATGACAACGCTCCAAGATGCCTGACCGGCGCAGCCATTGGCATCCGTTGCGACCAAGTTAACTTCGAATGTACCCGGTGTATCCCAGATCAAATCCGCAACGCTGTCGTTGGGCAACAGCATGGATGCTTCAGGTGACGACCAATCCAATGCAGCAATGGGAAAAGCTGCATTTACTTGCACAGCTGCATGAATAGAATCGCCGGAACAGCCGTTACCAGGAACCGACCCCGTCACTTCCGGCAACGCATGGATGATCAAGCTCACCGTATCGGTCACGAGGCAAGAGGCTTCTCCAGAGGAATAGATGTATCCGAAGTCTCCTGTGTTCAACTCCGTTGAATTTACGCTGCCTGCAATGGAATCTATGAGAGCTGGTCCCGACCAAAAACCCGTCGAACCGATCGAAACAGGCAGCTCCAAAAAAGCAGTCCCATCGCACGCCTCCACTTCCGAAGTCAAATTCAGCACCTGCGGTGCCACCACATCCAAGTTTGTGGTATCCGACGCGCTGCAGCCAAAGTCATCGACAAACCGATAAATCAGCGGCCACGTTCCAACGCCCAATTCGCTCGGAAAAAAAGTGCCATTACTGAATACTTGTGCAGCTTCAGGCAGCTCCCACGTACCACCCGCTGGCGTCGCCTCAGGAAAAGAAGCGGCTATTTCCTGGTCGCAAGTTTCAAATGATGCCGCCGTTGAAACCACTGGATTGGCGCGTATGATGTAGGTAGCATCCACATCACCAGAACAACCTGATGCATCGGTGACTTGCAGACTGACCGCCAATGTGTCTGGCCCCGATAAAGGAGCATTGACAAAAAATTCATCTCCTTGGGCAAAGACTCCGGAGCCACTCCAGGATAATTCGTAGTCATCCGATGTTGTCCCGCCCCAAGGCTGCGCCACAAGTGCGAGGGTATCTCCAGGGCAATTGTTCGTTGTCAGGTAGTCCACCGTCGCTGATGGCAAAGGGCGAATTTCAATCCAAACCGTATCCTGCTGGGCGCAACTCCCTTCGCCCGCGTGAAACACAACGGCATGCATTCCTTCTGAAAAATCAGAAGTTTGGATCACAGGAGATATTGAATCGACCACTCCTGTGCCCGACCACCAACCACCCAAATTCGGGTAGAAATTGTCCAACGTTAAGATCGGCGTGCCCAGGCAAATTGAACGGTCAGGACCTGCTGCTATCGAATCCAGAGGAGTGACATCTACCAGGATTGAATCCGCATTCGCACAGCCCGACGAATTTGTTACGGTGTACGTCAGCGAATGGCTTCCCTCGCCGACCAATCCCGGGTTGAACGTTCCCACTGCATCAACTACACCTTGGCCTGACCAGACCCCCATTGATGGGTCAGCCATCGGTGCATCAACCTCTACATCCTGGTCGCACAATTGCCATGCTTCAGGCAGCGTAATTTCAGGCAATTCAATCGGCTCGATAAATGCCGAGCCCGCATCCGTGCACCCTTCATCATCGGTTATTTCCACAAGAACAAAAGAAAAACCCTCATTCACTTCAGCGATGAGATAGGGTTCATTGGATGCCGTAAACTGCACGCCATCCGACCATCCGAAGCTGTATTCATTTCCTGCGGCCAGCGTTCCGCCAGCGGCGAATACTTCAAACCAAACAGTATCTTGATCACACGCTACGCTCTCCTGTGTGGAGAGCAGAGCCACAGGATGTTCCAACACGGTCCAAACAATGGTGTCAGCAGTTGCGCACGAAGCTGTTCCAACCTCAT
>DAISXU010000164.1:0-4710 GCA_036825655.1 Flavobacteriales bacterium
GGGGTATTCCATTCCGATCCACTTTGTGTGCACGCTAATGGCTACGGGGTAAGGGTAATCGATGGTGAAGTGCGAATAGGTCTTAAGCGTTTGGGCTACAGCCTTTGTAGAATACTGTTCCCACAAGGGATTTCCCTCCTTTGGATAAAAACTCATGGCCAAAGGAGATCGATTGCCTACTTGAACGGCCAAGGCATCCCAGATGAACTTCCGACTCGATGCCCATCCAAAATCCCGAACATTTTCTGCCTCGAAAACCCAAGTGCGCTCAACAGAAGACTTGCTTTTCTCTGCGACACGGGCTTCCTCCTCGGTTACGATCATCACGGGTTGATCGTACGTGTTGCGCGCCTGCTCATACCTGCGGCGTTGCTCAGCGGTAAGTGCTGATTTTGGGTTCATCAACTCGCCAGTAGATGCGACAACGTGGTCCGCAGGAACGGTCAATTCAACACGGTAATCACCGAAATTCAAGGTGAACTCACCACTGCCCAAGAACTGCTTGTTCTGCCACCCCTCATTGTCGCTGTAGACAACCATTCGCGGATAGAATTGTGCAATGGTGTAGATGTAATTGTCCTCCTCTTCGAAGTACTCATACCCCGAACGGCCTCCAATTTTCATGCGGTCATTGATGTTGTACCACCACTTGACGTTGAATGCGAAAGAACCACCGGGTTTCAAAGGACTTGGAAGCTCAACACGCATCATTGTTTGGTTGATGGTGTATGCCAAAGGTGCTCCAGACGAAGTGGTGACTTCTTGGATCTTGAATCCGCCGTCAAAGGTCGGCTCAAGCTGCATCACATCGTCAAAGGTCATCCGATCATCCATGTTGGACTGGCGAATCTTGTGGGCGTCCGAATCGAGGGCCCGCTGGTTTTGGTCCAACTGCAACCAAACGTAACGCAGCTCATCAGGGCTGTTGTTTCGGTATGTGATGGTTTCTTCCCCGTCGATGCGTTGATTCAAATCATCGAGGTGGATTTTCATGTCGTAGTCAGCCTGCTGCTGCCAATAGGCATGGCCCGGCGCGCCAGAAGCTGTGCGGTATACGTTCGGAGTCGGAAGCTCTTGCCCCAACTGCCTGAATTTATTCGTGTTGGTGCGAGGAGTGCGCTCCTCCGGTGCAGGATTTTGTTGGGCTTGAAGGCCACCCGTTCCGAAGTAAGCAATGGAGCAAAGGGCGAGAAGAAAGTGTATGCGTTTCACGTCTTGCAGTTTGAAGCACACAATATACGAGCAGGCGTTGGGAATCAACCGCATTACTCAGGCCAAATCAACTCTCCGGACTCAGTCTTAACGACATCGAATTCTACTGGCACCTCGATCACGCGAATGTCACCTGTTCCATGCAGCCCGAAGTAGGCATAGTCGCTCGCCGACACGCTCAGTTCATGCGCTGAACTTTGGTTCACAAAAGCCCGTGTTGTAGCCATTTCACTGGCATCAACCGTACCCAAACCTGCGGCGTAGAGGCCCAGCCTGGCCGCAGAGCCAACCGCAGTGATCCGTCCTGGACCGGCATGCATTTGCAGTTCCAAACTATCAACCTGCGCGTAAACCACCGCATCACCTGCGAACCGCCTTCCATCGAACCTCCAACGGCCTGGTTGCTCTCCCAAATTCCATTCAAAATCCCCCGTCCCACCATGCTCAACTTCACGAATTGATTGGGATTCAATGCGCAATTTCAAACGCAAGCCCAAATCCCGAACCCACTTGCATCCGTTTCCATCTCCAATCCTCAATTCACCTTGAGTCCATTCCGTCTGTGCCCAAGCTACGAGGTTCTCTGGGCCTTCCCATGTCAATTTGGCCACTCCCTCGTCGCCCCCGGTGACCAGCTCCACCTCTATCCCATCACCAATGACCAAAACCTCCGGTGATTCGAAATAAAACGAAGCCACTACCGTGTCCTCGCCAGCAGAGCGCAGGCAATCCGGAGCATCTGGGCGGTCGCAGCTGGCCAGCATCGCGGCGAACAAAAAGGTCAGCCAGCCAATTGGAATCGCAAATCGAGCAGCCTTCGGGGTCATCCCTTCACCACTTTGGCACGCTCCCAATACGCATCCATCTGCGGCAAACTAAGATCTTGCAATGCCTTCCCGTCAGCAGCCACTGCCTCTTCCATGTGCATGAACCTCCCGCGGAAGCGGCGATTGGTTCGCTCCAATGCCTCATCGGGGTTGATGCCCACAAACCGGGCATAGTTAATCAAGGCGAAGAGCACATCGCCGAATTCATCGGTAGCCCGTTCATGATTCCCCGCCTCCAATTCGACTTTGAATTCTCCAAGTTCTTCTTCCACCTTGTCCCAAACCTGATCGGCATGTTCCCAATCGAAACCAACGCCTTTCACTTTGTCTTGAATCCGATACGCCTTGACCAAAGACGGCAAGGATTTGGGCACACCTTCAAGTACAGAACGGTTGCCTTCTTTGAGCTTTAATTGCTCCCAATTCGCTTTCACAGTTTCCTCATCGTTCGCTTCAACATCTCCATAAATATGAGGATGCCTGGCAATGAGCTTATCGCAAATGGCATGCAACGCATCTGCGATGTCCCAAGCGCCCTGTTCGCTGGCAATGCGGGCATAAAACACCATGTGCAATAGCAAATCCCCCGTTTCCTTCATCATTTCGTCTACGTCACCATCCAAGATGGCGTCGGCGAGCTCATAAGTCTCCTCGATGGTCAAATGGCGCAACGACTCAAATGTCTGCTTTCTGTCCCATGGGCACTGTTCCCGCAATTCGTCCATGATTTTCAGCAGGCGCGAAAAGGCGGCTTGTTTTTCTTCGAGGGTATGCATGTGAGCAAAGGTAAGCTCCTGCATGCTGCGTACCTTGCATCCATGCGCCAGGTGTTCACCGTCCTCTTGCTTGCTGGTTTGTGCAGTCCCCTGCAAGGCCAATACGAACTTCAGTTCACCGGAGGTTTCGTGGTGCCCCATCGCCCTGAAATGGGGCGGCTCGTTACAGGACATGCTTTGGGAATTCGTGGCAGCAGGTGGTGGGTGCCCGAGGGAGAATGGGCGCATGTGAGCGGGCGATGGGGCATTCGCCAAGGCGTTCAGCTGAACTGGATTTCAACAGGATCGGAAGGCCTTGGAAACCAATTCATCGGGCTGTGGCTCACCCGATTCCCAATTCGCAACAAAGGGAACCTCGTATTGGGAATTGGACCGGGTTGGAGCAGCGCTTCATACCGAGATCTTGGTTCTTCTTCCTTCGCACTGGCCACTCCTTGGAATCTCGGGCTACAGGTGGGAGTTTCTCACCGCATTCGCCTCAAGGCCCCCTTGCATTTATCGACAGGATTGAGCCTCACGCACCTTTCAAATGGAGGGCTGCGACTGCCCAACCTTGGCACCAATGCAGCCTGCATGACACTCGCTGCACACTGGGGCTCAAGCCCCATGCGGTACCCTGAGGTCATTGTCCCTCATGCAGAAACGAAACGGCAGGCCATATGGAATGTAGGAGGGAGATTGGGCGCACGGGATGCTGGGCTTCCGGGAGGCCCCATGCATCCGGTGCTCACACTTCGAGGAACATGGGAATGGCGGACGGTTATTTTGCGCCCAGGCACCACAAAACGCACCAGCAATTGGTCTCCCATTCTCGCTGCTCAACTTACCCTCAACCAAAGCAGGCGAACGGAGGAAGGAGGAGCTGGAGCAGGCCGTTGGCAACCTGCCATTTTGGTAGGGGCGCGGTGGTGGGCAGGCAACGTATCCTTGCAGTTTGCGCATGGCCATTTGCTCGCCCATGCCTCTCCGGAATTTGGAGCGGCGCACCTGGATGCAGCCGTTCTTTGGCGAGTGGCCCCCGAATGGCAGCTCGAGCTGGGATTGAGGGCGTTCAGCATGCGAGCGGAACACCCCTCTTTGGGAGTGACATGGGTGCTGCCATCACGGGCAATCCTCCCCAAAGGCCGCTAAGAAAATGAGCAAATCTGCAGTGCTCGCGGTGCCATCACCGTCCAAATCTGCAGGACAAAGTGGGGCTTCTTCGATCCAACACGTCCCATCATCGAACAGGGCATTCGGGTCGAAATTTGTAGCCTCTACCAATGTGCATCCAGCACAGGAGGTGATTTCACATGTCCCATCGTCGGCTGAGGCATCCGGGTTAAAATTGCAAGCGAACGCATAAGTGCAACCCCAAACAGTTCCTCCGGAATTGTCTTCGACCTCACCAAACAAGCCCAAGTGCTCCGCATATGTCCAACACGTAGCCCAATTGCCTCCATCCGGCTCAAACGCTCCGATGTAACCTACGGGGTCAAACCACCCATCACTCGGGTAGTCCTCGGCATCGAGGGCAAATGCCATGTTGGTTGGGGTGAGATCAATGGGGTCCAAAACAAACCCATTCTCGATCGTGAATTCTGCATCGACTTCTGCATTCAGCGCCAGGTTCCCGTTTTCTATAAAATGGGCTTGCACCACCTCTGTCCCGTTCCAAACGAATCCATCCTCGTACGAAATCAACTCATCGATGGCATTGTTCATTCCGATGTCCCAAAAACGGTTGTTCGCAATCAATGTTTCTCCGAAAAGCAGCAGCTCCCAAGCATCGCATGGGTCTGCATCTAACAGCACCATTCCATGCCCAAAGCCAATGGTCAAGCTGTTATGCAACTGCACTCCCCCCCCCTTGTGCAAGCGCCAGGCAAGGGACTCCCCCTGTCCAACCGACGTCA
>DAISXU010000165.1:0-4672 GCA_036825655.1 Flavobacteriales bacterium
GCCGCTGGTTACATTGCACCCGAGGTCATCGAAGGAGCCCGAGTTGCTTCCCCACCAACTTCCGCCTCCGTTGCCCCACGCAGGACCATACGGATTGTAGCCATAGGGATTGTATGGGTTGTAACCGTTCCCATAGGGATTGTAACCGTATCCATAACCGTATGGGTTGTATCCGTTGCTGTACCCATATCCATATGGGCTGGAACCGTAGGCGTTGTAGGGGCTGTACCCAAATCCACCAAAAGGACTCCCCCAACCTCCACCGATGCCCAAGTTCGTCATGCCCATGCAGCTGTTCATGTACGGTGTAAATGCATTTCCCGATCGATTGGAGCGTGCTGCCCGGTCGGGATCGTAGTAATCGCCTTCCTGCCCAACGCCAGCTTGCTCCATGGCGAAGGCCATGTATTCTTCATCGGTCACAAAGGCCTCCCCACGTTGGAGGTATGCCTCATCAGTCTCGAGTCCCATCGTGTAGCCGAGTCCCCCAGGGGCGCAGCCGGACATGGCGAGCAGCAACCACCCCAATGCGACAGCTAAGGCTGCGCGAAAGGGGTGAAAAAGGGAGGAAGTGGAGTTCATGGGAGAATCGTTGAAGGGAGGCATGACATGCAAGGTAGGAAATTCGGTACTTTTGCGGTGAAGAATCCCGGGCACTGCGCTTGCGGATTTGGCATAAAAAGAGCAAAAAGCATACCAAACCCCACAACATGGCCTCCAAGCTCACCCCTCGCGGAACCGATTACAGCAAATGGTACAACGAACTCGTCGCCCAAGCGGACCTCGCGCAACACAGCGACGTGAAGGGCTGCATGGTCATTAAACCCTACGGATTTGCCATTTGGGAACGGATGCAAAGCGTGCTCGACGGCATGTTCAAGGAGACGGGCCATGTGAATGCCTATTTCCCCTTGTTCATCCCGAAGAGCTACCTCTCGAAAGAGGCCGCTCACGTGGAAGGTTTCGCGAAGGAATGCGCGGTGGTTACGCACTACCGCTTGATGAACGATCCGAATGGCAACGGTGTGGTGGTCGATCCTGCTGCGAAGTTGGAAGAAGAGCTGGTGGTGCGTCCCACTTCGGAAACGATCATTTGGAATACCTATAAGGATTGGATCCAGTCCTATCGAGATTTGCCTTTGTTGATCAACCAGTGGGCGAATGTGGTGCGTTGGGAGATGCGGACGCGCTTGTTCTTGCGGACGGCAGAATTCCTCTGGCAGGAGGGCCACACGGCGCATGAAACGAAGGAGGAAGCGGTGGAGGAAGCGCGGAGGATGCTGGACGTTTATGCGAATTTTGCAGAGGGTTGGATGGCCATGCCGGTGGTCAAAGGGGTGAAGACGGCGAATGAGCGGTTTGCGGGTGCTGTGGATACGTATTGCATCGAGGCGATGATGCAAGATGGCAAGGCGCTCCAGGCGGGTACTTCGCATTTTTTAGGCCAAAACTTTGCACGCGCATTCGACGTCAAATACGCCACGCGCGACGGAGGGCAGGAGCTTGTCTGGGCGACCTCTTGGGGGGTCTCAACGCGCTTGATGGGGGCCTTGATCATGACGCATTCTGACGACAGCGGACTGGTGTTGCCTCCAAAACTGGCGCCGATTGAAGTGGTGCTGGTTCCCATCTACAAGGGGGAAGATCAAATGGCCGAAATCCTCGAGGCCCTTTCTGGCATCGCCGTTGACCTCAAGGCTGCGGGCATCCGGGTGAAACTCGACGCCGATGACACGAAGCGTTCCGGTTGGAAGTTCGCGGAGTACGAACTCAAGGGCGTTCCTGTTCGGCTCGCCATGGGGCCGCGTGACCTCGCCGGCGGTACGATCGAGGTGGCTCGTCGGGACACGAAAGAGAAGGCTTACTTACCTGCCGAAGGCATCGTCGCCCACGTGCAGTCCCTCTTGGCCGAGATTCAAGACAACCTGTTTTCCCGCGCCGCAGAGCGCACCACTGAAACCACCACGGTGGTCTCTACCTGGGACGAGTTCCTTGCGGCACTCGATGCGGGAGGATTCGTGAGCGCGCATTGGGACGGAACTTCCGAAACGGAGGACCGCATCAAAAAAGAGACGAAGGCGACCATCCGGTGCATCCCCTTGGACGGCGATGCCACGCCGGGGCAATGTGTCCTCACCGGCGCTCCGTCTGCGCAGCGGGTATTGTTCTCACGGGCGTACTGATTTTTTTCGCTGGGTGAAAGCAGGTTCGTTGGGCTTGGGTGTTGCACCTTTGTGACATGGATTCAAATCTGCCCATCGGCCTCAACCCTGCTGCCGCCAATCAACTCGCAACCGGGCTCAACCAGCTCCTTGCGGATTTGCACATCTTTTACCAAAACGCTCGGGGTTTCCATTGGAACATCCGAGGCCGGGAATTTTTCGAGTTGCACCTCAAATTCGAGGAGCTCTACAACGACCTGATTCTCAAAATCGATGAGGTCGCCGAACGCATCTTAACCCTCGATGGTCAGCCGTTGCATGCCTTTGAGGATTTCATCCAACACAGCGACGTTCCTGTTGTGCGTGACGTGGTGCAAGGCGAGGAGGCCATGAAACATTGCGTGGCTGGATTTTCGGTGCTTTTGGTACGGGAAAGGGCCCTGCTGTCCCTCGCCCAAGGGGCTAACGACGAAGGCACTGCGGCCTTGATGAGCGATTACATTCGGGAGCAGGAGAAACTCGTTTGGATGTACCGGGCCTACCTCGGCTGACCTTTCTCGTAGCAGTGCTCTAGCCGCTCGATGAAAAAAAATCCCAGAGGGGTTGTGCAAAGTAACCAAGGTCGTATATTTGCGCTCCCAATGGCCCGTTCGTCTAGGGGTTAGGACGCCAGGTTTTCATCCTGGTAGCAGGGGTTCAAATCCCCTACGGGCTACTTTCAAAATCCTCGCATCTTCAACAGGTGCGGGGATTTTTGCTTTGTAACCCTTGCTGGGCGCGTGAATGACTTGTTCACAGTGGATAAAAGGATGGCGGTTTAGGGTGCCCGTGACAAATAAAAAAAGGACTTTTGGCACAACAACGGGAACAACAAGAACCCGCGCCAACCGTACATGAACATCTCCCTTCAACTCGCCCGACCCAACAGCCTCGAAACCGCCGTCATTGCCCAGTTCAAATTCGATGGGAAAAAGCGGCGATTGGGGTTGGATGTAACGGTGCCGAGTGAGCGGTGGAACAAGGGCAAACAACGCCTCAAGGTGCTCGGTTCCATGCACGTGAATGATCGGAAGGACTGTGAGGTGCTCAACACCCTTTTGGAGGCCCGTGAGGCCCTCATTCACGACGTGATTCATGAGTTGACGATGGACCTGGGAAAGGCCCCAGGATGGGATCAATTCAAGGAGGGTTGGAAGCGGAAGTTGAAAGGGAGGGACCGCGCATCGGTGTTTCACCTTTCCTTCAATCAAATGGTGGACGAATTCATTGAGGAGGCTCCGAATCGCACCAACGGTAAAGGACAGCGCATTCATGCGCGCACCATTCAGAAGTACCGCACGGTGCAAACCCAGGTGGACCGATTTGCAAAGCGCCACATGGGCCGTCCCATCGCGTTTGAGGATTGGAACCGAGAGGTGTTGGAGAAGTACATGCGTTTTCGTGCCGAACAGAAGGTGAGTGTCAACACCATCGCCAAGGATGTGAAGGTGATCAAGTTGTGGCTCAAGGACGCCTACGTGCGCCAATTGCATGACAACCGCGCCCACATGGAGGGGTATTTCAATCCCAGTCAAGTCAAGACCCGAAAGGTGCACTTAACGTTGGAGGATTTGGCCGTTTTGGAGGCGGCTGAATTGCCCCAAAAAGCACGGTATGGTCAACCTCTGACTGCGATGGCCACGGTGCGTGATTTGTTCCTCTTGGCGTGTTGGACGGGTGCCCGCATATCCGACCTCAAACGTTTCCCTGAATTGGTGAGTCAGGCTTGGAAGGCCAACGGTGGAAGCTGTCCTTCCTCCCTGTCGTTTGTGCAATCCAAAACCAACACACCCGTCGAGGTGCCATTGTTGGATGCCGCTCAACGCATCATCAACAAGTACAATGGTCGGTTGCCCAAGGCGATGAATGAGCAAAAAATGAACGTCACCATCAAGAAGGTGTTGGCCCATGCGGGGCTCACGCGCATGGTGGAGTTGCCCTCCACGGATGTGTTCAATCCTCGGCCTCAGAAGCGGTCCTTGAATGAATTGGTCACGTTGCACACGGCACGTCGCACCTTCGCCACCAACATGTATTCCCTTCAGGTTCTTTCGGTCAATGAATTGATGTCCTTGACGGGACATGATTCGGAAAGTGCCTTGAAGGCATACCTCAACATCGACCGCTTTGAAACCTCCTCCAAGGCCTCACAGAAGATTCGAAAGGCGCTGGAACAAAGGGCGGCCTGATTTCCATTTGACATAATCTTTGTACTTTTATTGTTGGCCTGACCAATGCCAATTATCATGAAGAAAGTACTTGCCATATTGTTTGCCGTTGCGTTGGGGTTGAACCTCAGTGCGCAGACGGATTACGTTGACGATTGGAATCCCGATGCTGATGGGGACGATTTGATTGGCATCACGGATTTGCTCGCTCTGTTGAGTTTGTTTTCAGAAGCAGATTCCGATGGTGACGGCATATGGGATTCAGTGGACGATTGCATCGGGGTATACGATCCCTGTGGCGTG
>DAISXU010000166.1:0-1146 GCA_036825655.1 Flavobacteriales bacterium
ACGTGGGATGGAACCCCCATTGGAGCCTTTGATTCAGAGAGTTACAGGAAACAATTGGGGCTAGTGACTCAGGAGTCTCGGTTGTTCAATGCATCCGTTGCACAGAACATCGACTTGAACACACTTGCAGGAGGGCTGGTAGATGAAGAAAGATTGGCTGCTGCTGCTGAAGCCGCCCAGGCCATGGAATTTATTCAAACCATGGAAGGCAAGTGGAAGGCCAATGTCGGTGATGGAGGTGGCAAATTAAGTGGGGGGCAACGCCAGCGATTGAGCATCGCTCGTGCCTTGTACAAAGACCCTCCCGTACTGCTGTTGGATGAAGCCACTTCCGCGCTGGACACGGCTTCAGAGCTCAAGGTTCAGGAGGCCATTGGCCGATTGATGGAGGGGCGTACGACACTCGTAGTGGCGCACCGTTTGAGCACAATTCGAAACGCAGATAAAATCATTGTGTTGGAAAAAGGGCGCATTCATGAAACCGGAACCCATGATGAATTGATGGCCTGCAAAGGCTTGTATCATCGATTGGTCACCATGCAAGATTTACGAGACTAACCCCACCAGATGTCCAAAATGAAAACCCGACTGGGTGCAGTATTGAACAACCGCTGCCCTAAGTGCTATGAAGGGAAATTATTCAGCGCCAAGGCCTACGACTTGCCACGTGTAAGTGAAATGCCTGCTACGTGTCCCGTTTGCGAGGAGGATTTCGAACGTGAACCAGGCTTCTATTTCGGAGCTGCTTACGTTTCGTACGCGTTGACGGTCGCACTTTGGGTTTCGCTTTTCGTCGCGTTGACTTGCTTCGATTGGTGGGGGTGGATGGTGTTTTCGTTTTTCGACGATGTACCATTCTTTCTGTTGACAGGCATAGCACTGCTCATCCTGCTCATGCCTGTTCTGCTTCGGTTGAGCCGGTCGATTTGGATTCACATGTTAACCAAGCGTGGGTGATTCCAGCGGAAGTCATTAAAAAATCAAAGGGGCCCCTCCGTTGAGGGACCCCTTCTCACCAAATCGCCTGATTCATAAACGCTCATATCGAGCGTGGCAAAACCAAAACCAACTCCCTTTACGTAGGGAGTTGAATTTTAGTTTCAAAATATTAAAATATTTCAAAAAATATTTTGCAAAAGCAGATTC
>DAISXU010000166.1:1156-4631 GCA_036825655.1 Flavobacteriales bacterium
TTAGTTTCAAATTCTTCGAAAAAAACTGAAAATAATTTGTAAAATACTGTAAACCAGTATATTATGACCTTGATATTTTCGAGGTCATTTCTTCATTCTGGACACGAATGCTCTCCTTATGCACCTGTTCCAGGAAGTTGAGGATGAATTCTGGACTCAATCCGGCACGCAATGCCCACTTTTCTCGGGAGTCGAAGACTTCTTTCCATCGCTCCATTTGCAAAATGGTCATTCCATTTTCCCATTTGTGCAATCCGATTTGCCGTGCAAGGTCCATCCGGGCATGCAGCAGTTCGATGAATTGTTCATCAATGGAATCCATTTGCAACCTCAAGGCCGTTAAGTCAGCAGATGAAATCTTCGGCGCGGACGAACTTCGGATGGTGAGGGAATCGATCAAATCTCCGAATGCCGCCGGCGTGAGTTGTTGGTTGGCGTCACTCAAAGCATTTTGTGGGTCGGGATGCGTTTCGAGCATCAACCCTTCCATCCCCAGGTCCATGGCCTTTTGAGCGACAGGATGCAGCAGGGAGCGGTTGCCGGCAATGTGACTAGGATCACAGATGATGGGCACTTCAGGCATGGCCATCTTGAGTCCAATGGCAATTTCCCACATGGGGGCATTGCGGTATTCTTTCTGACCGTATTGACTGAACCCGCGATGAATTGCCCAGACCGGACCATCGACCGTCGCACGCACTCGTTCAATAGCGCCCATCCACAATGACAAATCGGCGTGCATTGGGTTTTTTACAAAAATGGGAACGTTTGTACCTTTAAGTGCATCCGCGATTTCCTGAACGGCGAATGGGCTGACGGAAGTTCGGGCGCCAATCCATAAGACGTCAACACCAGCATTCAGGCACGCTTCTACGTGTTGCGCGTTGGCAACTTCCGTTGCAATTGGGAGTCCGGAGGCCTCACGCGCCTTGACCATCCATTGCAGAGCAATAGAGCCTTTGCCCTCGAATCCATTGGGACGCGTGCGGGGTTTCCAAATTCCGGCTCGCAGGATGTGCACACCTCGTTGGGCAAGCTCTTTGGCCGTCTGCACAACTTGTTCCTCTGACTCAGCGCTGCAAGGCCCGCTAATGAGAAGTGGCCGCTGCACCTGATCAAGGCCATCGACGACCGATCGCAAATTGATGGAATTGTTCGTTACCACGCTTGCAAGATACACAGGGAATGTGGCTGAAGGGGTGAAATCATGATAACTCGAACCGTCAGGTGCTCAAAGTTCTCAGTTGATGGCTCAAGCCGAACTTCACCGTTTCTCAATTCTTCAGCTTGATCGAGCATTGTTCAATGCTTGCAAGTACCCGGAACTGGATTCGAACCAGCACGCCCGAAGGCACAGCCTTCTGAGGACTGCGCGTCTACCAATTTCGCCACCCGGGTAGGTGTGAAGTGCCCAGAGCGGGACTCGAACCCGCACGCCCTAACGGACACATGGCCCTCAACCATGCCTGTCTACCAATTTCAGCACCTGGGCAGTGCATTAAAAAGGGTGCCAACGACACCCTCTTTATTGTAACCCCTCTGGGACTCGAACCCAGGACCCTCTCATTAAAAGTGAGATGCTCTAACCAGCTGAGCTAAGGAGTCATTTTCCCTCGTTTGGGGGGGCAAAGATAGACAGATTTTTTATCCAGCAATTGTCCCTGCAGTAAAATCTTGTATCCTCGTTGATAAACCACCGCATTCGCTGCAACCTTGTGCAGGTTCTCATTGTTATCTTTACCACGCAACAACCTGAAACCTTCTCGCATGAACTTGCTCATTCTTGCCTTAATCATTTCACCCGGTGCTCAGCATTCAAATGCTGCAAAGGCCGAAGCGTCACATACACAAGTTGCACAGGGTCACGTCTCCGTCGCTGACTGGGAGGGATGGCAGCAGGATGAAAAAAGAATGGCCTGGTGGCTTGATCGTGGATGGACATTGGTTGAGGGGGCAAAGCCTGGGATGAATGAATTGTCTCCGGATAAATTTCCGGCGTTGGATCGGACCGATTTCAATCCCTTGCTGTTCAATTTGAGTCCAGATGCTAAAAAGGATCAGTCTTGGTCCATAAACGGTGAGGCAACTTTAACCCTCTTTAGCCTCGCACGATGCGAGCAGCTTTACCAACGTTATTTGGTGAATCAAGCTTCAGCCCAATTGCACAATAGCCATTGAATCCATGTTAAAGCGAAATTTTTTAAAGTTTAGCGTTGCCTTTCTGTTTGGCAGCGGTGCGGCACTGAATGGTTGGTCCCAAGAGACGGCCATTTCCAACACGACACTCGAAACATGCCAAGGTTTTCTCGTGGATACAGGACTCAGTTCGGCAGATTATGGTGCCAATGAGGACATCACGATGACCATCTGTCCTGAAGCACCCGAAACCATTATCACGCTTTATTTTGCGCTTGCTGACCTTGGAGAAGGAGATCTCATGCAAGTTTTTGATGGCCCGGATGATTCAGCGCCAATTTTAGGCACATACGAGGGCTATGACTTGCAAGGCTTGGAATTGTTCGCTTCTGTAGACAATCCCGGCGGCTGCTTAACGCTGCATTTTACATCTGATGCGTCTGGAACTGGGAATTTCGTTGCGGAAATGAGTTGCGGGTATCCCTGTGAAAGACCATTTGCTGTTGTTGAAAGCGGAGAGCCTGTGCCTCACTTAGCGTGCGTCGGTGAAGAAATCTCATTTGATGGCCTTGGTTCAACATCAGCAGATGGATTCGAAATTGTATCCTGGGAGTGGGATTTCGATGATGGAACAATCAGCAATGATGTTGGTGTTGCCAGCCATACTTATGAATTTCCCGGTGCGTACAACGTGCAATTATTCATAGCTGACGATAACATCACGGAGGATGATCCAGACGGTTGCTCGAATAACAATTTAGTCGACCACCTGGTACTCGTTTCTACGGAACCTGACTGGTCCGGCACTTCCCTCGATGCCACGGTATGCTCGGGACAATTGTTTCCATTGGATGGGACGGTCCAAGGCACAACCTACGATTCCGAGCCGTCCGGAGATTTTGGTGGAGGCCTTTTTATTCCTGATGATCAAACCCAATGTTTCAACGCGGAGTTGACGTTTACGGCTTTTTCACCGGGCGCCGTTGTTGAGAATGCAAACGCCGACATTGTTGATTTTTTCATCAACTTCGAGCACAGCTACATGGGTGATTTGACAATCACATTCATTTGTCCAAATGGTCAAAGTATGGCAGTCCACCAGCAAGGTGGGGGGGCTGCGAATCTGGGTGTGCCCGACCAAATGGACGGCACTGGCCCCGGCACGGGATGGGATTATTTCTGGTCTCCCTTAGCGACCAATGGCACCTGGGCAGATAATGCGGGATTCGGTGGTCAATTGGCTTCTGACACGTATGAATCCGCCCAGCCATTCACCTTGTTGGAAGGTTGCCCGTTGAATGGCACATGGGAAATAGAAGTTTGTGATTCATGGGGAGCG
>DAISXU010000167.1:0-4627 GCA_036825655.1 Flavobacteriales bacterium
GTCGGTGAGAAAATCCTCAAGTGGTTCGGCGTCATGCGCCCAACGGACTTGGACACGTTCTAATTTGAAAGGATTGTTAAATACGGGATTTTATTGATGAATTTTATTCGTTGATGGGCAGACTCCGTGAATTCAGGGTGACTTTTGCATCCAATATTTGCGCGCATGCTACGGGGGTCAATCATTTGTTTTTTCGCTTTTTGGTCGATGGCTTTGGCCTCGGCCCAAACCAGTAACAGAGTGACTGTCAGTGGCACCATCACGGATGGTGTGACGGGTGAAACCCTGATTGGCGCTAGTGTGTATGCGGAAGGAACCCAGAATGGGATGCTGACCAATGGGTACGGATATTTCAACCTGCAAGTCCCAGAGTCGTGCACCCGCGTGCTGGTTCAGTACATCGGTTATTTGACGGACACGATTTCCTTACATGGAGCATCTCAAACCAACTTGTCCATTGCCCTGACACCTCGAACGGTATTGACCGAAGCGGCCGTCATTCAGGCCGAGGGCGATGCACCGGAAGACCGAGCGGATAAATTGGGTACGCTCGAGTTGCGTCCTGAAGAAGCCCGATCCATTCCGCAGCTCTTTGGTGAAAGGGACGTCATCAAAGCCATTCAGTTGATGCCAGGAGTTCAAGCGACCAGCGATGGAGGCAGTGGGTTTTTCGTGCGCGGAGGAGGAGCAGATCAAAACCTCATCTTACTCGACGAAGCACCCGTTTACAATCCCAGCCATTTGCTTGGGTTTTTCAGTGTCTTCAATGGCGATGCTTTGAACAACGCGGAGCTGTACAAATCAGGAATTCCCGCACGATTTGGTGGCCGGGCTTCAAGCGTATTGGACATACGCATGAAGGACGGCAATGCCGGGAAAACCACAGTCAGTGGAGGGATTGGTTTGATCAGCAGCCGTTTGACTGTGGAGACGCCAATTGCCAAAGGCAAAGGTTCGGCGCTCATTTCGGGCCGTCGAACGTATGGCGATTTGTTCCTCAAACTCAGCGCGGACACAAATTTGCAGAACACTGCGCTTTATTTCTACGACCTCAATGCGAAGGTGAATTACCGGTTGAATGACCGGAATCGCTTGTACCTGTCGCTGTACAATGGGCGCGATGACTTTGATTTTGGGGATGCTTTTTTGCTGCGTTGGGGAAATCGAACGGCCACCTTGCGTTGGAATACGCTGCTTTCCGACGTGATCTTCTTGAACACATCGGTGATTTGGTCGGATTATGCCTACCGAGTTGGGTTTGGGTCAGATGACGCTGGTTTTTTTAGGGATGCTGGCATTCAGGACTTCCAAGTCAAGGAGGATTTCACATGGTATGCCCGGCCTGACCACACCATTCGTTTTGGTGGCCAGTGGGTGCAACATACATTCTCTGATGAGGTGAGCATCGATCCGGAGCCTGCACCCAATCGGGTTGGTTGGGAATCAGCTCTGTATCTGGAAGATGAATGGGCCTTTGCTCATCGATGGAAGGCTGTTGGGGGACTTCGGGTGGCGCGATTTGACCTCCTCCGAGGTCCAGTATTCAGCCTCAACGCAGATGGAGAAGTCGATGGGGAACCGACAGAAGCCAGGGATGAGCCTCACATGGAAGGTGGATTTGAGCCGAGGTTGTCCATACAAGGTGTGGTAGGCGAGCGCCATGCCCTCAAATTCTCAGCCGAACGCAATCGCCAGTTTCTGCATTTGGTCTCGAGTTCAGCAGCAGGCAACCCCACAGACCTTTGGTTGCCTGTTTCCAACAACGTAGCTCCCTTGGTGGCTGATCAAATCGCGGGTGGTTGGTCCACGACCACGCCAGACGGAAAATGGACCTTCGCTGCTGAGTTGTATTACAAACGGATGAATGACCTTCTTGAGTTCAAAGTTGGCGCAGACGTTTTTGCCCCTACAACGCTGGAAACGGAGTTGGTTGTAGGAGATGGTGAGGCTTATGGAATGGAGTGGATGATCCGAAAAGGATGGGGAGACTTGACGGGCTGGGTCAGTTATACGTTGAGCCGGTCGCTTCGCACGTTCGAATCCATTGACGATGGCCTGGTGTTTCCAGCGGCGAGCGATCGCATTCATGACATTTCTGTCGTGGCCATGTGGCAGGTCAGCCCCAGGGTTTCTGCCTCGGCCAATTGGGTCTACCACACCGGTGATCCTGCAACATTCCCTACGGGTTGGTACCTGTACGAGGACCAGTTGGTTCCGCAGTATTCGAGGAGGAACCAAGGCCGTTTCCCGCACTACCACCGCTTGGACGTTGGCGTAACGCTGAAAAGCCGGGATGGCGTTGAGCGCTCAGGTGGGGGCAAAACGGGATGGCAAGCCTTCCGTGGAGGCGAGTGGACTTTCTCTTGCTACAATGCCTACGGCCGAGAAAACACCTACCTGATTAATTTCCAACCGAGCGACGAGGATCCATCGGAGACTCAAGCTGTCTCCTTTGCCTTGTTCAAATTCATTCCTTCCATCAGTTATGACTTCAAATTTTAAACTGATTTTTTGCGGAGCGTTCTTCGCCATGGCGCTGGTGGGTTGTGAGTCAGTCATCGAACTGGAGTTGGATGAAAACCAAACCCTTCCCGTCTTTTCTTTCCGGTACAATGCGAGCGCAAATCAAGTCATTGGTACCATCGGGGAGTCCGTCGATTTCTACAGCCCCCAATTGCCTCAATTGGAGGTGAGCGCGACGGTCGAATTTGTTGCTCCTGGTGGTGAGGTCACTTCAGTTTTGCCGACAGCTGACTTTTACATCGGTAACATAGACGGTGAGGTCAACTCGGGAGATACGGTGGGCCTGCGGATCATCCGAAATGGGGAGGAGTACATCTCTTTCAATTCCGTACCAGAAGCACTGCCCTTGGATTCACTTGACGTCCGCTTGTTTGAAGGCTTCCCTTTTGGTCCACCCGATAGCATCGAGGGCCCACAATTTGAAGTTTACATGTACTATCCGCCAACGGTGGATTCACGAAATTTGTTCGTGGAATTCCTCGTGGACGGGGAATTGCAAAGTGACATCATCCAAGGATTGAAAACCACGGCAGGTGAGGTCACCGAGATTCCTTTGGGTTGGAGTCAACGCTTGTTCAATCCAGCTGAGGTGGTAGAAATATGGAGTTGGACCATCTCAGACGACACCTACGATTATTGGCTGGCCCTCAGTAGCATAGCTGGGTCATTCGGCCCAACGGGGGTTCCCGGAAATCCGCCCAACCAGTGGTCAAAGGATGCACTCGGTCACTTTTTCGTCGGCCAATTGTCTCCGGGTCAAGCCGTGATTACTGAATGATCGAATCGGGAGCGATTGTCACGATTTTGTCACGAACTTTGCGCTCATGTCAACATCAATAAAAAGCCTGCTTCGCTTTCTAGCCGGGCTCGCAATCCTGGCCGTAGGCTTTCTGATCGCTCAAGCTTTGATAGGAATGAAACAGGAATCAACGATTTCTGCACGTCCTGCACAGCCAAGGCCGGTGAAGGTGGTTGAATTTGTGCCGTCGGATGTGATTCCTGTGACGCCCATCGAGGGCAGGGTAGATGCTTTGAATCGGATGGACGTTTTTGCTGAGGTCAATGGCGTCCTGGCATTGGGGGGAAGAGAATTCAGGGAGGGAATGCGTTTTCGAGCAGGGGAGGTCATGTTGGCTTTGGATGATGCCGAGCCACAAGCAGCGCTGGTGGCCCAACGGAGCCAGCTGCTTCAGTTGTTGAGCGCAAGTATGGCTGATTTGCGCTTGGACTACGCCGGGTCGTGGCCCCAATGGCAAGCCTACATCCAGGCATTTGATGTCAATGGACCCTGCGAGCCTTTTCCGGAATTTTCTACGGATCGGGAGCAGTTTTTCTTGGCAAATCGAGGCATTCTCAGCGCTTATCACACGATTCGCTCCGCGGAAGAACGATTGGCAAAATACGCTGTTCGCGCGCCGTTCGATGGCACGCTCACTTCGACCTTGGTAAGGCCAGGCGCTTTGGTTCGAGCGGGTCAGCCGCTTGGGACCTTTGTAGGTCAGGGGCAATTCGAGGTCAAATCGGCAGTCCATGCCCGGTACCTGCAACGTGTCGCGGTGGGCGATCGGGTTACATTCCATGAAACTTCGGGCCATGCTGTGGCTTCAGGGACTGTCGAGCGCATCGCAAGCAACGTGGACGCATCGACGCAAAGCGCGAGCGTATTCTGTCGCGTTAGCCAGGTGGATGATGGTCTGATCCTGCGTGACGGCCGGTACTTAAGCGGCTCCATATCCAGCGAGCCGGTCGAAGAAGCCATGTCGATTCGATTGGATTTGATTCGCGATGACGGCAGTGTTTTCATCATAAAGAATGAAGTTTTGCAAGCTGTCCCAGTCGAAGTGGTATTTAGGTCAGTGGATCAAGCCATCATCACGGGCTTAGAACCTGGCACGCAATTGCTGGCCTCTCCAATCAGCGGCTCCTACTCAGGCATGGCTGTCAACATCGCTGAGTGATGAGGGACCTGATAAAGTACTTCGTCAAATACAAACGCTTCAAGCCAAATCGACGAAAACTATTGTAACAATCCATAATCTTTTGTATCAGGGGATTACCAACACAAAGATTATTCGGGAGCTTGGTCTTCCCAAGTCGCTGTTTC
>DAISXU010000168.1:0-3092 GCA_036825655.1 Flavobacteriales bacterium
CGCTCAAAAAACTGCTGACTCAAAGAGGTCATAGCATGCTCCGTTTTGCCCAGGACCATAACGCCCGTGGTGTCTTTGTCCAACCGATGGACTAGACCCGGCCTCGGAATCACTTCATTGAATTGCGCATCCACAGGCCGACCATTCGATAAATCCGGTGGAAGATTGCTCTGCTGTTGCAACAGATGCCAAGCGACTCCGTGCACCAATGTTCCTGTATAATTTCCGTTGCCAGGGTGAACCACCAATCCTGCGGGCTTGTTCACCACCAAAACTTCCTCATCCTCATACATCACGTCCAGTTCCATCTGCTCCGGAATCAATTCAAATGTGCGAACTGGATTGGGCAATTCAATCGTCACCACATCCAAGGCTTTGACCTTGTGATTGGGTTTGACCGGAACACCATTAACACGGACATATCCTGCCTTGGCCGCTCCTTGCAACTTTGTCCGTGACATGTTCGAAACCAAGTTGAGCACAAATTTGTCCACCCGCAAAGGAACTTGACCCGGATCCGCAACCAACTGGTAATGCTCAAAAAGCTCTTCTCCCGCTTCTTCTGCGGCCTCTGTGGCCTCTGTGGCCTCTGTGGCCTTTTGTTCGCCTTCTGCTTCCGATTGATCGCCGACCATGGGATTAATTACGTAAGATTTGCACGCTGTAACCGGCATTATTCATCAGCACATATAGCCCAGCAGACAGTCCTGACAGATCACACGAGTAAACACCCTGCGCTGGCCAACGACCTGATTGAATCAGCTTTCCTGAGGCACTCCAAAGTTGCCATTCTGCAGCGGCCGAAACTTCCACCTGGCAAAACGCACCATTGACTGGATTCGGATAAACACGCAGTGCCGGTGCATCGGAAACATCCGTCTCGGAGACGGCATTCCAAACCTCTGACTTATTGGCTCTAAGCACGGGCCGAATCATCACAGATCCTTCTATTTCCGAATTTAACCAACTGCCCCCAAGCCCGAGGGAATAATGAAGCTGGCCCACATTTGAGTTGGTGTTCTTGTCCAACCCTAAATTCAGGCCGACTTCGGTCGCCTGAACGATGCCCACATGGATATTGCCATCTACTGGGATTGGATCATCGTATTCGTAGAACGCAAAAAGATCAAACCCGTCATTGAAGTATTGCGGGGAATGAAACTGATAATTCTCGATAAGCTCCTCGCCAGGAACCCCATCGTTATCTGCCCAAGCCCGTAACAAAAATGTTTCATCATCCGAATTGGTATAGTAGGGCGTGAAATGAATGGCCACTCCGAGCAAGGTGTCAGGCACTTCAAGTTCATAACGAACCGCAACTTTACCTCCGGCAGCCGTCAGTGCATAGGCCTTTTCGGCCGTACCATCATCATACGCGAAATCATTCTCAAAAACTTGATGAAATACAATGCTATCATTGTCTGGGACGCCAACTTTCTCGGTGTGCAACAAACCAATCGAACTCTGCCAGACCGAAACCGCAAACGTGGCGGTGGTGTCTGCAACTTCCGAATCAAAGACAAAATTTTCTCCCAATGGGTTGTTGCCGATGAATAACGTTGTGTTGAACGGAGTCAGCGGCTGAACATTCGTGTTTTGCACTGTGGTTTCGTAGACGCTCACGTCCCCTTCATAATCGATCGAAAAACCCCAATTGATGTTGTCGGCTTGGGTTCCAAAATTACGCTGCTGCATCAGCAAACTATCACGCATGTAATACGCGGGGTTGGCGATGAAGTGATTCCATGGCATTCGAGTGAAATCACGCAGAAAAGTTGTTACCGGTTCAACAATGGCCACTTCGCTCACCACATCAAATTCAGTCGGTACAATTTGATCATCGAGCAACACATAATCCAAATGCCAGAGGTCAACATTTCCAGCAAGCGCTCCGAAATTTCTGAAGCGAAATTGAAAATCATTCACCAGGTATGGAAATTCATTGACCGCCACGTAAACCCGCTCAAAGGCATTCGTTGCTGTGCTATCCGAAGACCATACTTCTGTCCAAAAGACTTCCCCACTCACATCATCCGTAGATTTAAACTCAAGCACCAAAAAGTCCTCACCAATATCAGGTGCATTCCCTCGTCCGCCTGCTTCGTAATGAAACATCAAGTGCACATTGGACTCTGGGAAATACCCATTCAGGGCAATGGGCAGCGAAGTCAGTGTATCGCACCAGCCGGGGGTATTCACTTCGACGAAGTTGTAGGGTTCACCAAATCGGTTCAAGCCGTCCAATGTCGCTGCCCCAATGGTTGGAGCATTGATCGCGAACGTTTCTGTCCGTCTTGCAGAGCCTGTCTCCCAACGTTGAAAAGCTTCAAACCCCGGAAGTGTACCATCAGAAAGAGGCATGGAGAGTGTAGAAAAGTCATCGAAAAAAGGCAACGACAGCGCACTGCCTCGGTGGTTCGTTCCCGCGACGTTTGACGGCCTCATATCGCGCAAAGCAATCTCTTCCATGGGCATGTAGAGCAAGTCTCGCTCAATTTCCTGTGGCTGCAGCGATTGCGCCCAAACCGGACCAAAACCAAGTATCAGCGTGCAGGCCATCCAACCTGACATCCAACTCATTCGACTTCCTTTTCGCATGCTCAACTATTCTATAAGGATCAACGCATTCATTCCTGCCTTCCCGAATCCCAGCGCAGTCCAAGGTACAAATCAATTTCGGTGCCAGCGGCTACTGTTTTTCGCGCCGAAGGCTTCAGGTGCTGCTCCAACACTTTCGCCTTCAATGAATCCCCTTCATCTTCCACCGAAGGAGCGTATTCAACGAGGCCTAAACTGAGTTTGGCTTCCGTCAGGCGGGACCTAACTTTCTCTAACGTGAGCCCAGAGAGATTGGGAACCGAAACCAACTCATCCGTCGTGGTACCGGAAATCAACTGCAGGAATGATCCCTTAGGCATCTTCTGGTCTGCACTCAAGACCTCCCCTTTGCTATTTTCGATTCGAATCACTCTCCCAACTAGCGCAACATTGGGTTCCAACACATCTTCGACCTCAAACCCCTTGTTCTCTAATATAATCCGGGAAATTCCGGGCTCCTGACCTTCCTTCACCCCGATAATCTCATAAGGTGG
>DAISXU010000168.1:3102-4594 GCA_036825655.1 Flavobacteriales bacterium
CCGCCGGCCTGATTTAATTTTGGAACCGGGAGGAGGAACCTGTTCGATCACTTGAAATGGTTTTCCATTGCGGCTGTATATGCTGTCCAAGTGAATGGTTTCAAGTCCCAGCGAATCCAACTTCTTTTGCACTTCATTCAGTGTGAACCCCTTCAAATTGGGCAGGTCCTGAATAGCTCCGGGTCGACTGTAAAATTTGAGATAAAACCAAAGTCCCCCGATCATGAATAGCCAGACCAATCCGAGCCGGACAAGCGACTTGAAAAAAGAGCGACTAAAGAGAAAAAGGAACCACTGTTTCATCGCTTTTCTAACGGCATTAGAATCAAATTGTTTTGCATGCTGAATGAGTACTGGTAGCAGGGTGCGATGCTCAATCCATCAACTCTTCTTCCAACGCATTATCGTAGGTGTTTCGCCATTCTTGACAAAACCCAAACGCCTCACCATCGACATGAATTTTTCCTTTGGTCACATGGCCCAACAGCACAATCGGGATGTCAAATTCTTCAATCAAATCCAGGAGACGATCCTGCTGATTTTCCTTGCAACTAATCACGATGCGCCCTTGCCCTTCTCCGAAGAGAAACGCATCCAATCGAATGTCATCATCGGTGACAACATCGAACCCCAGTCCTTTGGGCATCGCCATTTCCAGCAACGTCACGAAGAGACCTCCATCCGAAACATCGTGCGCAGCTTCAATGCAACCGCGTTCGATGGCTTTGCGCACGCAGCCTTGTACCTTCCCCTCCGCTTCCAAGTCAAAATGAGGCGCGGGTGAACGTTTCACCCCAACAATACTGCTCAAGTATTCCGATGCATTGATGCAATTGGTTGATGCGCCGAGCATAAAAATCAATTCACCTTTCTCGCTGAAATTAAGCGACATGTGATGGTCGGCGTCTTCAATAATTCCAACCATGCCTATGGTTGGCGTTGGAAACACGGCAACAGCTGTCCCATCGGGTTTCGCCGATTGGTTGTAAAAACTGACATTGCCGCCCGTCACCGGCGTATTGAAGAATCGGCACGAGCGGCTCATCCCTTCAATGGCTTTGACAAACTGCCAGTACACTTCCGGATTGTAGGGATTGCCAAAATTGAGGCAGTTGGTGATTGCACTGGGCGTGCCTCCGCTGCATGTGATGTTTCGGGCCGCCTCCGCGACAGCAATTGCCGTTCCCACTTCCGGGTCCATTTCGACGTAGCGCGCATTGCAGTCAACGGTCAAGGCAAGTGCTTTTTTCGTTCCTCGAACGCTGACAACTCCTGCATCCGATGGACGGTTCGTGCCGCGATTCAAGGTCCCTACCATGCTGTCATATTGCTCCCACACCCATCGCCGAAGAAGTCAAAGAACAATATGATGTCGTTATCATTGGTGAAACAAACAAAATACGAGAACAGTTTTACGCGATATCAGTCGAGAGAAAAATTTCTCATCCCGCCGTAGCCGCAATTACTGAAACCGCAAGAGAATGGTTAGCTT
>DAISXU010000169.1:0-4555 GCA_036825655.1 Flavobacteriales bacterium
ATTGCGTGCCGGATTGGATGGGCTGCAAAAAGTAGAAATCCCAAAAGAAAAACGTTTGTTGTTCAACAGCATGTTGGGTCGAGTCGCGTCGTTGACTCGAAAGAAAAAGAACCCAACAGCATTGGGATGGTCACACCTGATGGAATCAGCCTTACCAATGCCATCGAATTGGTGCCAGCTCCACATCCAATTCACTGGGATTTTAAACGGGTCATAGCTGAACCTTCCACCGGCACGAGGCCTCACCTTCCGGTCGGCCAAGCCTTTCAAAGGAACATGGCAAAACCCATTGACAACCCATAACTTCAGCACAAAAGACCAACCCGCTCACTAAAGACCAAATGCATTGTTTTGTCTCTTAAATCGACATATTCTTCGATTCAAGTTGTATTTTTTCTACTTTTTTCTTGCCCCACAAGAGAAGTATTTCGTATCTTCACAACATCCAATGAATTTGGGTGAAGCATTTTCCTGACGCAGTCGAACAGCGAGTTCGATTCAGAAGGGCGACACGGCGGTCGGACGCACACCGATGGAAACCGCAGTGTTTACGTAACGATCTCCCCCCGGGGAATCCTGTCCGGTTTTACCCGGTGCGTAACAGGATGTATCGGGTCGACTGGCGAGTCGGCCCGATTTTTTTTTCTACCCTTTCCTAACTTTCTGGCACACAGCCTTCGCCACTCGTTGACCATCCAGTGCCGCCGATAAGATGCCTCCGGCATACCCCGCGCCTTCACCGCATGGGAAAAAACCTTTCAAATCCGGATGCTCAAGCGTTTTGGGATCCCTCGGAATTCGAATTGGACTGCTTGTTCTTGATTCTGGAGCCACCACAACCGCATCGGGATGCAAGAAACCACGCATCTTTCCCCCGAAAACTTTGAAAGCTTCTCGCAGCGCCAGGGAGATGAATTCAGGAAACACATCATCCATGCGTGCCGGAACAATTCCAGGTAAATAGCTGCATGGTGGCAAATCCACACTCAGCTTGTCGGCGACAAAGTCGACCAACCTTTGGGCAGGAGCCCGTTGGGTATTGCCAGCCACTTGCCATGCTTGCCGTTCGATCGACGCTTGAAATTCGAGCGCTCCCAATGGCCCCGTGAATCCTTCCCTTTCCCAGTCATCTTGGGAAACGGTGACGACTATGCCCGCGTTCGCATAGGGGTTGTTGCGCTTGGATGGGGACCAACCATTGGTGACCACCTCTCCATTGTTCGTCGCACAGGGAGCGATGATACCGCCGGGACACATGCAGAAAGAATGAACTCCATGCTGCCCGATTTGGCATACCAATTTATAGGCAGCCGGAGGCAACCAAGCTCCCTCTTCGCCATGGTACTGCACGAGATCGACAAATGCCTGCGGGTGCTCTACCCGGACGCCCATCGCAAAAGGTTTCGACTCAATGGCCACTCCTTTTCTATGGAGCAATTGGAAAACATCCCTGGCGCTGTGCCCGGTTGCCAAGATCATGGCTTGCACATCCAAGCACTTCACCTCACCCGTCATCGTGTCTTCGCATGAAATCGAGGAGATGCTTCCGGAAGCGTTGGTGGACCAATCCACAAATCGGGTGCGAAAATGAACCTCCGCGCCGGCTTGAATGATGGCCTCTCGCATGCGCTCAATGATCCCTGGAAGTTTGTTCGTGCCAATGTGAGGGTGTGCATCAACCAAAATGTCGGGGTTCGCACCATGAGCAACTAAGGTTTCAAGCGCTCCTTTGATGTCACCTCGCTTGTGCGAACGGGTATAGAGCTTACCATCAGAATATGTCCCTGCTCCGCCTTCTCCAAAACAATAATTGGAATCAGCATCAACTCGATGCTCGCGGGTGATGCTCACCAAATCCCGTCTTCGCTCGCGCACCTGCGCACCTCGCTCGATCATGATGGGTCGAACTCCCTCAGCAAGCAACTCGAGCGCTGCATAGAGTCCTGCCGGCCCTATGCCAATGACAGCAACCCGGGGTGCAGAGGCCGACAAGGATGAAACGCTTGCATTCCATGGACCTCGTTCAGGAAGCTCCCCGCTGGAATCCACATATGAAATGGTCAAAACCGCCATCACCGGTTTCTTCCGTGCGTCCAACGAGCGCCTTTCAACACGCCAATCCTTGAAGGCGATGGGCGACAACGCCCGTTCCACGGCCAGCGCAAGCCGCTCCGGATCGTGAGCCTCCTTCGCAGAAAGTCGCACTTGAATTGTATTGGTACCTGTGCCGTTCACGGGGCGAAGATACTGAGGGGAAGCAAGGAAGATGGCGAATGCGCACCAAGTCAATGGCCGTGGGTTATTTTTGTCGCACATGAAGGATGCCTTCCCCCACAACCCCATGCGGTTTGACCGCAGATCGCTCTCAGATGAAGCGTTGCGCGAATTGTACGAGCAGCTCCTGCTGCCTCGCATGATCGAAGAGAAAATGATGAGCCAATTGCGGCAGGGAAAGATCTCAAAATGGTTCAGCGGAATGGGCCAAGAGGCCATTTCAGTGGGGTCAACAGCCGCCTTGTCTGAGGATGAATTCATCCTTCCCATGCACCGCAACCTCGGCGTGTTCACCACCAGGAAAATCAATTTAGGAAACCTCTTCTCCCAATTTCAAGGCAAAGCCGCAGGTTTTACCAATGGCCGCGACCGATCCTTTCACTTTGGATCCGTGGAACATCGAATCGTGGGGATGATTTCTCACCTCGGCCCACAACTGGGGATTGCAGATGGCATTGCTTTGGCCCACAAACTGAATGGCTCTGGAAAATCCACCCTGGTGTTCACAGGAGACGGAGGAGCGAGTGAGGGCGACTTCCATGAAGCCGTCAACGTGGCGGCTGTCTGGCAATTGCCGGTCATCATAGGCATTGAAAACAACGCTTGGGGCCTTTCTACCCCCTCCAACGAACAATTCCGTTGCGACCACTTCACGGACAAGGCCATTGGTTACGGCATCCCATCTGAGGACGCCATCCAAGTTGACGGAAACGACATTTTGGCCGTTTATCATGCCGTGCACGATGCTGCTCAAGCCATTGCAGAAAGGCCTCGCCCAATTTTGCTGGAATTCAAAACGTTCCGCATGAGAGGGCATGAAGAAGCCAGCGGAACGAAGTATTACCCTGAGGGCTTAATCGACCATTGGAGCCAAATAGATCCCGTGGAACGATTTGAAGCCTGGGGACTCGAAACTGGCGTTTTTGATGAGTCGTTCATCAAAGCAAAACGCCTTCAGCACAAATCAACCATAGCCGACGGCCTGGAATTTGCCGCCCATCAACCTGCGATCGAAGCCGACACATCGAAAGAGCTGGCCGACCTCTTTGCTGCTGAAGCACCAAACCAGTTGCCCGAGCTCGATTTCATAGAACATGGCACCCGCGAGCTGCGGCTCATTGACGCCATATCAGAAGGACTTGGCCGATCCATGGAGTTGCATAGCGACTTGGTGTTGATGGGGCAAGACATTGCAGAATATGGAGGCGTATTCAAGGTGACCGATGGTTTTGTGGAGCGCTTTGGCAAGGAACGCGTCCGCAACACCCCGCTCTGTGAAAGCGCAATCGTTGGCACGGCCCTGGGATTATCCATTTCTGGTCGGAAATCCATGGTTGAGATGCAATTCAGTGATTTTGTCACGTGTGGGTTTAACCAAATCGTGAACAACCTTGCAAAACTGCACTGGCGTTGGGGAACTCAGGCCGATGTAGTGGTGCGAATGCCCACGGGAGCCGGAGTTGGGGCGGGTCCATACCACAGCCAAAGCACTGAAGCTTGGTTTTTTCACGTACCGGGCTTAAAAATCGCCTACCCTTCCAATCCTGCAGACGCAAAAGGGTTGCTTGCTATGGCTTTCCAAGACCCTAACCCGGTTCTGTTCTTCGAGCACAAAATGCTCTACCGCTCGCTCTCAGGCGCTGTTCCTGAAGAAGACTACGTCGTTCCTTTTGGGAAAGCAAAGCTCATTCGCTCTGGTGAAGACGCTACGATCATCACCTATGGGCTCGGCGTGCATTGGGCCACCGCTCTTTGCGAAGCACACCCCGAATGGGATTTAGAAATCATCGACTTGAGGACCTTGAGCCCTTGGGATGAGGACACCGTCATCGAAAGCGTAAAACGTACAAATCGCGCGTTGGTCCTGCATGAAGATGCTCTAACAGGAGGAATAGGTGGAGAAATCGCTTCTGTAATCCATGACCGATGCTGGGAGTCGCTCGATGCACCCGTCGCTCGTTTAGGCAGCTTGGATACCCCAGTGCCTTTTGCCGCAGATTTGGAACGCGCCTATTTGGCGAACGATCGCTTAGCAGATGCCGTAAAAACTCTGCTCGATCGCTGATCAGTCAACCGGTTTGACGGACCTCAAAGCCTGCAACTGACCAAGCAACTCCAAGCTCCTCGCTTGAGCCTCAGAGCTGATCTTCCTCAACTCGTTTTTCCATTCTTCTGGGAGGGGCTTGCCTTGAATTTGATGAGCATCCACTTCATCCAAACGAGCACAAAAAGACTCAATTTCTGCCGTAGCTTCTCGGATGATGCTCCTCGCCTCAGCTTC
>DAISXU010000170.1:0-4451 GCA_036825655.1 Flavobacteriales bacterium
CAAGGTGGATCCAAGTTTGTCCGCCCATCAAGAACACCGTGGAGTCCGCTCGCAGCTCGACCTTTTGGGCGAGGCCAGCGGGAAGCAGCATGCCGATGAGCCAGGTGGTCGTGAGAAAAATGCGCTTATCCACGGCGGTCAAACAATTGCATGAGGGGTTGAACGTATGGTTCGTTGGTCAGCAAGACGGCTTGGTCAACTCCCGCTCGAGCGAACATCGAGCGAAGGGCCTCTTCTCGTTCCCTTTCGCGCCGCGCCAATTTCAGACGTGCTCGGCGGTTGATGGTGTTGATCCAGCGGGTTTCTCCCGTTTCGGGGTCTGTGGCAGGAAGCCACCCGACCGAAGGTAAAACACGTTCCACAGGGTCTTCCACCCGCAAAGCCACTAAATCGTGCCGGCGCCCTGCTCGCTTGAGGGCCCCATCAAACCCTTCGTCGCGGAAGTCGCTGATGAGGAAACAGATGGTCCTCTTCTTCATGGCTTGCAGGAAATGGGACAAGGCACCGTTAAGGTCTGTGCCCTTGCCTTCGGGTTCGATTTCGATGATCTCCCGGATGATTCGAAGCACATGGGATCGCCCTTTCTTCGGTGGTATGAACCGCTCAATCCGGTCGCTGAACAACACCGCGCCGACCTTGTCGTTGTTGCCCATGGCCGAGAAGGCCAAAACTGCTGCGAGTTCGGTGGCCAATTCCCGCTTGGACTTTTCGCGGGTGCCCATGGCATTGGATGCGCTGACGTCGACCATCAGGAAAACGGTCAATTCCCGTTCCTCTTCAAAGACCTTGACGTAAGGCGAACCCATCCGAGCCGTTACGTTCCAGTCGATGGTCCGGATTTCATCCCCGTGCTGGTAAGCGCGATTCTCGGCAAAAGCCATGCCTCTGCCTTTGAACGCACTGTGGTATTCGCCCGAAAAAATGCGGTCGCTCAGGCCACGTGTTTTCAGTTCGACCCGCCGGACCCGTTGAATCAATTCCGCCGTATCCATCAGAGCTTAGGGGACTTGGACGTGGTCCATGATTTCGGTGATGATCTGCTCTTGGCTGATGTTCTCAGCCTCGGCCTCGAAGGTGATGCCCACTCGGTGGCGCAAAACATCCATGGCCACGGCGCGCACATCTTCAGGGGTCACGTAACCGCGGTGCTGCAAAAAGGCCTGTGCCTTGGAAGCAATGCCCAATCCGATGGAAGCACGCGGCGACGCACCGAAGCTGATGAGCTGCCCCAAGTGCCCCAACCCCACTTCTTCAGGCTGTCGGGTAGCAAAGACCAAATCCACGATGTAGCGCTCCACTTTTTCGTCCATGTAAATCTCCCGAACCAACTCCCGACCCTTTAGGATTTGCTCCGGCTTCACCACCTGTTGCGGTTTGTGCATGCCTTGCGGGCGGAGGTTGGCCCGAATGATCTGCTGCTCCTCCTCTTTCGTGGGGTAGCCAATGACGACTTTGAGCAGGAACCGATCGACTTGCGCTTCAGGAAGGGGGTAGGTTCCCTCTTGTTCCACCGGGTTTTGGGTGGCCAAAACCAAAAAGGGCTCTGGAAGTGGATAAGTCTCCGCCCCGATCGTCACCTGCCGCTCCTGCATCGCCTCCAAGAGGGCACTTTGAACCTTAGCCGGCGCCCGGTTGATCTCATCCGCCAGGACAAAATTGGCAAAAACCGGTCCTTTTTTGACCTTGAAACTTTCCTCCCGCTGGTTGTAGATCATGGTGCCAACGAGGTCGGCAGGAAGGAGGTCAGGTGTGAATTGGATGCGGCTGAATTCGGCCTTGACCGATTCGGACAAGCTTTTTATGGCCAGTGTTTTGGCTAGCCCAGGCACCCCTTCCAGAAGCACATGTCCATTCGCTAACAAGCCGATGAGCAGCTTGTCCACCATGGAGTGCTGGCCGATGATGACCTTCTCCAACTCCATGCGGATGAGGTCCACAAAGGAGCTCTGCTCTCGAATTCGTTCATTGAGGGCAGCGATATCGGGGGCTCCTGAATGAACGGGCTGTTCTGCGGTGTCGCTCAATGACGGTATATGCGAATTCTCCATGTTCGTAGTTTTTGCAACGCCTGCGAAGATACTGAGCAGAAGAAGGGGCAGGGGCATGAGTCTTTTGAAATCATGTTAATTTGGGGCATGAAAGAATCCAACCCACTCAGCGTGCGTTCCATCATTGATTCGGTCGCCGCATTCCATGATGCATTTGAGATCCGCAATGCGCCCTCTCCAGAAGCGCAACCTTCGGAGGCGACGGTGGCCTTGCGCCACCGGTTGATGGCAGAGGAGAATGAAGAATACCTTGAAGCGGCGCAAGCTGGTGACTTGGTGGAGGTGGCCGATGCGCTCGGCGATATGCTCTACATCCTCTGCGGCACCATTTTGCAGCACGGCATGCAGGATGTCATCGAGGAGGTCTTCACGGAAATCCAGCGATCCAACATGTCCAAGCTAGGTGAGGATGGCCGGCCCATTCACAGGGAAGACGGCAAGGTGATGAAGGGGCCGCATTACACCCGCCCTGATTTGTCGTTTGTATCGGATGCAGCACCTGCGCTTTGAATTGGCTATTCGATTGGGCTTGGGGGCAGGCCGTAGCCGGCAAGACAGGCTGGTTAACCCGGGTTTTTTGGTGGTGGATTCCATTCAACAAGCCGCATCGTTTTCGCATTGTCAGCCTGTGGGAGGGCTGCGCTGAGGTGCAGGCGCCCAACCGGCGATGGAATCGCAATCACCTCGGTACCATGCACGCCTGTTCCTTGGCCACCATTGGAGAGTATGCCGCAGGATTGGCGTTGTTAGGCGCCTTCAAGCCGGCGGATTTTCGGTTGATCATGTCGCGCTTGGAAGTGGATTATGTGCGCCGCGCCCAGGGAGCCATTTGCTCCAAAGCAGAACTGACACATTCCGATTTGGAGGCCGTACGCAGCAGCTTGAGTGCGGAGGGGGTGACGCAGTTCACTGTGACTTCGGTGCTGACCGATTCGGGAGGGGAATTGGTTGCCACGGCGCGCACGCAATGGCAGGTGAAGGCTTGGTCGAAAGTTCAATCGTCATCGCAACCAGCCGGTCACCGATAGGCGCTCTTTGTGTGTGGGCAGGACTTCGTGTTCGAGGGTGTCACTGGGAAAAATTACCGTGCGGCCAAAGAGCGGTGCAATGCTTTCGATGGTGTTGCCGTGAGCCAACAACTCGCCTCCGTCCTCGGCTTGCCAATTGCGGTTGAGGTAGGTGATGACCGAAAATTTGCGAGCATTTTTGTTTTGAAAATCATCGAGGTGGCGCGCGTAAAATGCACCTGGAGGATAAGCGGCGTACATGAATTCCGAGGATTGGATGCCAGTGAAGCAGGTGCGGTTGAGGTAGGCGACAAGGTCATGGATGATGGCGAGGTAGGCCAATTGGGCGCTGTGCACTGGATCGCTGGGCCACCATCGAATTTGATCCGATCGAATTTCCGCGTGGACGGCTGTCTGGCCAGCGGGGCCAATGGCTGCGGGGCGCAATGCGTCTTCTTCGCGCAAATGGTCGAGGTGTAGGAGGAGGTCAGACAGAATTTGGTCTGGGAAAAGGCCCTCAACGATGGCCCTGCCTTGCTCCAAAATCTGCTGCACAACGCTTTCGAAACGCTGCAAGGCAAGATCCATGAGAAGTAAATTAAACGGGCAACGTTAGTCGAGAAATGAACGCGTGCGACGTTGTGGCGCGCTTTTTGATCAGGGCGGAGTCATGCAAATTCGAATGGTGTTTTTTCGGGGGGGAATTGCGTTGGTTTTTTTGCTCATTTGGCATGGGGTTTTGGGCCAACCGGGACGCGATTGGAATCCGGATGCGGATGCGGATGGCGAGGTGGGGACCTTGGACTTGTTGGAGTTGCTTGGGGTTTTTGGAGCTGCTTGGACTGTTCCGGGAGCAGTAGATGGGATGAGGGAGGAAAGGCAGTGCGAACCGGCGGTGGATTACCAAGGGCATCGGTATGCCGTGGTGGGCCTTGGAGGGCAATGTTGGTTTGCTGAGAACTTAAGGTCAGAACGGTATGCCAATGGGGAATTCCTGCTTTCGGGATTGTCCAGTGGTGAGTGGTTGAGTGCACAAGCAGGGGCTGTTTCGGTTTACGGTTCCGGCGATTCGCGAGTGTATGCTGGAAGCGAGGACGAGGAATCGAATTATGCAGCATTTGGCCGGCTGTACAATGGGCTTGCCGCGAGCGATGAGCGCGGCCTCTGTCCGATGGGGTGGAGGATTCCGACTCTCGAAGACTGGGAAGGCTTGCTCGAAGAGTTGGGGGGGGCATGCGTCGCAGGAAGGCTATTGCAGTCGGCCTGGAATCAAGAATCAGCAGATGCTGCGCCGGCTTCAGGCTTCAATGCCTTGATGGGAGGTGGGCGCAATTACGGTGGGTTTTATGGAAATGCTGATGAAACCGGGTTTTTCTGGTCTGATGCGCGAGAGGGC
>DAISXU010000171.1:0-4404 GCA_036825655.1 Flavobacteriales bacterium
AAAGCTAAAACACCAATTACATCAAGTGATTCAAGCGGCGATACATGTCCGAAATAGTAAAAAGTCAAGGGGTTTGAAATTTTTTTTTTCAAGAGTTTATCAGAACATTGCACCTCCAATGAACGCCCCAAGCGATTCATTGAAAGTCAAGTCAAGATTTCGTCCGAAAACCCGCCTTTTAAGACCACAACCATGAGCCAAAGCCACTTGCAAGTTTGGGAAAACTGCCTACAAGTAATCAAGGACAACATCAGTGCTCAAGCGTTCAAAACGTGGTTCACGCCGATCAAGCCAGTGCGCATCGAAAATGAGGTTTTGACGATTCAAGTTCCGTCTCAGTTTTTCTACGAATGGCTCGAAGAGCATTACGTGCACTTGCTGAAAAGAACCATTCGGAAAGAGCTCGGTAACGATGCCCAATTGGAGTACTCGATCATCATGGAAAATGCTCCGGCCGGTCACAACGGCATGGCATCAAGCAGCCCGTACACCGTGAAAATGCCGGCGAGCAATCGCCAATCAACCCGGAACCCCAATGTATCCATGCCGATTCCGGCTGTGGAAACACAGATCAAGAATCCGTTCGTGATTCCTGGTCTCCGTAAAATGAACATTGAATCCAATTTGATTCCCAACCTCAACTTCGATAACCTCATCGAAGGGGAGTGCAATCGATTGGCACGCTCTGCAGGACTTGCTGTAGCCAACAAGCCCGGTGGAACAGCATTCAACCCCCTGCTGATATACGGAGGAACAGGTCTAGGAAAAACCCATTTGGCACACGCCATTGGCTTGGACATCAAAGAGCGCAATCCCGAGAGCACTGTGCTTTATGTCGGCTCAGAAAAATTTACGCACCAGTTCATTGATGCCGTCCGGAACAACTCAGTAAATGACTTCAGTCATTTCTATCAGATGATTGATGTTCTGATCATTGACGATGTTCAATTTTTCAGCGGAAAGGAGAAAACTCAAGATGTTTTCTTCCACATTTTCAACCACCTCCATCAAACAGGCAAGCAAATCATCCTGACTTCAGACAAGCCCCCTGTAGAAATGCAAGGCATGGAGCAGCGGCTTTTGAGCCGATTCAAGTGGGGGCTGAGCGCAGACCTGCAGGTTCCCTCGTTGGAGACGCGCATGGCCATCTTGGAAAAGATGATGTACGCCAATGGCATCGAGTTGCCTCGTGAAGTTGTAGAGTATTTGGCCTACAGCATCACCACAAACATTCGCGAACTCCAAGGTGCACTCATCTCTTTGATTGCGCACAGCAGCTTCAACAAAAAGGCGATTACACTGGAGCTTGCCAAGCAGATGATTGACAAATTTGTCAAGAACACTGCGCGCGAAGTCAGCATCGATTACATCCAAAAAGTCGTTTGCGACTACTTTGACCTTCCCATTGAATTGTTGAAGTCAAAAACCCGGAAACGCGAAATCGTTCAAGCGCGCCAGATTGCCATGTACTTCTCGAAAAAGATGACGAAGAGCTCTCTAGCGAACATTGGATTGCACTGCGGGGGGAAAGATCATGCGACCGTTTTGCACGCTTGCCGAACGGTGAATAACCTGCAAGAAACAGACAAGCACTTTCGGAAGTACTTGGACGATCTCGAAAAGAAACTAGCCATCCATTAATCACTCAGGGCGGGACTTCATTTGGAGTCCCGCTTTTGAATTCAAAGCCATGCGCGTACTGGTCGTTTGCCTCGGAAACATTTGCCGATCCCCCATCGGAGAAGGCCTCCTCCGCCATCATGCAGCCATTCAAGGCGTTCGCCTGAAGGTGGCATCCGCTGGGACGAGTGGACTTCACCAAGGTGAAGCACCCGACCGGCGTTCCATTGAGGTCATGAGGCGCAATGGAATCGACATCAGCGCTCAACGTTCAGCCCAGGTGAGCTTGTCTGACTTCACGCGATTTGACATGATTCTTGCCATGGATGAACGCAACGAACAGGACCTGCATGTGCTGGCTGATCAAGCCAGGAGGCGAGGAGAACAACCTTGTCCAATTGCGCGCTTTGATCCCAGTGCAGATGTGCCCGACCCCTATTATGGCGGGAGCGATGGATTCACCGAGGTATACACTCAAGTGGATGCCGCTGCCAAACTTTGGGTTGAACAATGGAAGAAACCCGCCAACTAATGGAATCCCCTCCTACCCTGCACTTGATCCCCAACACCCTCGGATCAAGGAGTCCGCATTTGGACCTTTCAGCCTCAGCCGTAAATGCCGTGGAACAGTGCAATCGATTCATTGTTGAAAGCCAAGCCAGTTGGGGCCGCTTAATGAATGACATCAACCCAGATCGTTCCATTCGGGAAATGGAGTATTTCCTCCTCAACGAGCACACGGATGAGCAAGATTTGCTAGACCTTATGCGTTGGTTTCGAGGCAGCACGGACATCGGACTCGTAAGTGACGCAGGGTGCCCGGGGGTAGCAGACCCTGGAGCCCAGGCTGTTCGAATGGCACACACCGCTGGCTGGATCGTCAAACCACACATCGGTCCCTCTTCCATTTTGTTGGCCTTGATGGCAAGCGGAATGAACGGCCAGGCCTTCGCATTCAAAGGCTACCTGCCGCGAGCCGGGCAACACCGCGATCAGCGCTGGAAAGAAATGCGCGAAGGATTGCAGCGCAGAAGGGAAACTCAAATTTTCATGGAACCGCCCTACCGCAACGACGCGGCATTCATGGAGTGCCTTGAAAGGCTATCGCCGGATCAATTGCTGTGTGTGGCAGTAGATTTGACCTTACCTGGGGAGTGGATTAAATCCCTCGCCATAGAAGATTGGAAGGAAGAAATCCAGCGCAACGGCCTGCCTGCGCTTAATAAACGGCCCTGTTTGTTCCTGATTGGTTGATGAACGAATCCAAGCGGAGGATCTCAGCTTGGAAATGGACTGGAGTTTTCGGTGGTAGGCCAAGGGAAGGAACGCCCTCCTCCCCAAATGCCTCTTTAGAGGGACACACAATTTTCCATTGGGCTGGCGCCCCCCAGCGATCGAGGCACCTCCAAAAAGGGGCCATCAACTGGTCCTCATCCCCCCACCGAATGACCATGGAGTACTTTTGGCCAGTAGGATTTTGCCTTTCGGCGTGCTGTGTCCAGGTCACTTCAACGACATCTCCAATCATTAAGGTGCTTGATCCATCATTGGAGAGTTCGTGACACCAACAGCCACTTCCTTCAGACAACCTCTGAGCATGTGAGCCATAATTCCCTGCTAGCCAAAGGCTGTCGGATGTGGACCGAAGGCCGTCTTGCTCCCATTCAGCCTTTGACCAAATCCGATTCACCACAAAAGCATGCCATCGCCCCTTCAATTGAATCTCACCAGCATCTCCTGTTCGCAATTGCCCCCCTGCGGCTGTCCATTGACCCAGTGACCCATCCCAACCAAACAAGGTGTCATTTTTTGAATCCAACGAAACGGCTGCAGCAAAAGCGGAATCCAACGCAATGCCATGGGGCTCGCCCAAACGGAGAAGTCTCAGCTGTGAGTCGTTTGGCTCTGAACACGCCAAAACAAGGAGCAACCAACTCAGGGACCAGCACTTCATCGGATGTCCATCACACGAAAACTAACCTGAATCACTTCATCTGGCGGAATGTTTCTGCCATCCCCAGAGAGCCCCCACCCTAAATGTGAAGGCAACCACGCTTCGATGGAATCACCAGGCGCTGACAATTCCGCCAAATCATGAAAGCCAATGGGCACATCCATCGCTTGCCACTTGAATGACAGCAAGCGCCTGAAGCACAGTTGCCCGTCTGCCAGGCCTACGCGAACATTCCAATGAACCCATTCGCCACGGTCCAAATTCACCTCATTCCCCTGAGACTCAATGCAACGGTATCGCAGCCCCGTTTCTCCAACCCGCCAATCGCCCCCAACGGTCAAGGAGTCAATGAGCCGCTCCTGCCAAGCTACACGCGCTCGATTGAAAGCTTCCAAGTCCACTGCAGGCGCTACTTCAGGTTGCACATAGGACCATGTGTTCATCCGAATCACCGCAAACGCAATGGCTGTCGCGGCTGCCACGGAGGCTGCAATCCCGGTGATGACGCCTGTTCTGCTCATCGGCTTAAATGCTATAATTCAGGCTCTCGGCCATTTCAGGGAGGAGGGCTTCAAAACGCGCAACAACCGCCTCGAGGCTCGAACCATCCACTGCCCCTCCAGCCGCATTGAAGTGCCCACCACCATTGAAGTGCGCAGCTGCCACTTCACGAACGCTGAAATCACCTCTGCTCCTCAAACTCAATTTGATTCGACCGTCATGGGACTCGTGAATGAAAGCAGCCACGTTCACCCCCTCGATGCTCAGCGCTTGGTTTACCAGGCCCTCTGTGTCACCCGACCGGTAATGAAAACGACGCAATTCTTCTT
>DAISXU010000172.1:0-4401 GCA_036825655.1 Flavobacteriales bacterium
ATTTTTCTTCCTGTGATGGTGAATTCTTCTCCAAGAACTTCTTGCCGCCCCCAAAGCGCCGCAGCGATTTCGGCTCCAATGATGGCTACGGGCCGGCCCGAACGGCCTTCGCTTTCCGAAAAGAACCGCCCTTGATCAATTTTCAAGGATACCACCTCGGGGTACGTGTAAGTGACGGCAGCGATGCGGCTGCTTTCGATGCGGTTGTTGCCTTGCTCCATGGCCGCGCCACCGCCGGATTGGAAAGTAATCGCCTGAGCGGAAGTCATCCGCTCAGATAACTCCTCCATGTCCCGAAATGTGGGTTCACGTCGTTGGACATACTTCCACCAAGGATAATCCTCACCACCAGATGCCCAAGGCCATTTTTGGACGAACAACACGTCTTCATCGAGCATGTTAAACGTGTCCTTCAGGTTGTCCTCCAGCGAATCCACTACTGTGAATACTGCGGAGATCATGAAAATCCCCACCATCACGCCCAAAAGAGACAAGAAGGTGCGCAATTTGTTAGCCCAAATCGCCCACCACGCGAACATGAAACTCTCCCGGAGCAAGCGAAACCAAAGCATGCTCAAAGCTAAGCTTTTCCTGCCTGCCATCTCATAGGTTCATCGTAGATTTGCGGCCTCAATTCCACTTTACATGTCCGACGTTCGCATCCAATCCGCCCTGATTTCCGTGTTTCACAAAGAGGGGCTTGAACCCATTGTAGCTGAAATGCAAAGGCTTGGGATCACCATCTATTCGACAGGAGGAACCCAACAGGCCATCGAAGCCATGGGGGCCGATGTGGTAGCCGTTGAGTCATTGACCGACTACCCATCCATCCTAGGTGGTCGCGTCAAGACACTTCACCCCAAGGTCTTTGGAGGCATCTTAGGACAACGGGGATTGGAGCGCGATGTGGCCGAAATGAGCGAATATGGTTTGCCTCCGATGGATTGTGTCATTGTTGATTTGTATCCTTTCGAAGAGACCCTGGCCTCAGGAGCGCAACGGGATGCCATTGTGGAGAAGATCGACATCGGTGGAATTGCCTTGATCCGCGCAGCAGCTAAGAACCACAAGGACGTGGTCGTGGTGCCCAGCCAAGGTCAATACCAAGGCCTCCTCGAAGTGCTGAAAAACAAGGATGGAGTAAGCACCTTGGAAGACCGCAAACGATTTGCCGCTCATGGTTTCCGAATAAGCTCACACTACGACACCCGCATTCATGCTTGGATGGCGGAAGATGCCGGCCTCGAGGCTTTGAGTGCTTTGAACCTGAGTGAAATGAGCGGAAAAGTGCTTCGTTATGGTGAAAACCCACACCAATCCGGCAGGTTTTTTGGAGACCTCGAAGCCCTTTTTGACCAATTGCACGGGAAGGAATTGTCGTACAACAACCTCCTCGATGTGGATGCAGCCGTCCAATTGATGGGTGAGTTTGCCGATGCACCTCCCACGTTTGCCATTCTAAAACACAACAATGCCTGTGGTCTGGCAACGCGAGAAGATTTGGAGAGCGCATACCGCACCGCACTCGCTTCCGACCCTGTGTCTGCTTTTGGCGGAATTTTGATTGCCAATCGTCCCATTGACGAAGCGACCGCAGAAGCCATGGCCGACTTGTTCTCAGAAGTGGTGATTGCACCCGCATTTTCAGAAGCAGCTTTGGAAGTGCTTCAGAAAAAGAAGAACCGCATCCTACTCCGGATGAAGCCGACAGCCATGCCTTCCTTCAGTGTGCGCACAGCACTCAATGGATACCTCGTCCAAGCTGTGGACTCGGCTACAGAATCCATCGGCGACTTATCCTGTGTTACCCGTCGTGCCTCAAATTCACAAGAACTGGATGATTTGGTTTTTGCCATGAAGGCAGCGAAGCACACCAAGTCCAACACCATCGTTTTTGCGAAGAATGGGGCGCTGATTGCTAGTGGAACAGGCCAGACATCTCGGGTTGATGCCCTGAAACAAGCCGTCGTCAAGGCGGAAGCTTTTGGCCTCTCTCTTCAAGGTGCAGTCATGGCTTCCGATGCCTTCTTCCCCTTCCCTGATTGTGTGGAATTGGCAGACCAAGCGGGCATCAAAGCTGTCATCCAACCTGGAGGTTCCATCAAAGATCAATTGAGCATCGACTACTGCGACGCACATGATTTGGCCATGTACATGACCGGCGTGAGACACTTCAAACACTAAGGGCAATAAGTACATTTTTTCAGCGTTGCGCATCTGGTAGCAAGTCAACGAAAATGAATCTGTCAGAGACCGAATTCACGCCCTATCTTTGACACGACTGCAAGCCTGATTCGCACATCCGACCCGCCATTCCATGGGATTGTTCAACTTATTCATTCAAGAGATCGCGATTGATCTCGGTACGGCCAACACCATCATCTACTACCAAGATCAGGTGGTTGTTGACGAGCCTTCCATTGTTGCCAAAGACCGGCTAACTCACAAGACAGTTGCCATCGGTCGATTGGCTCAACAAATGCACGGCAAAACGCACAAGAACATCGAGACCATCCGGCCATTGAAGGATGGTGTCATCGCTGATTTCCAAGCAGCGGAGGAGATGATCAAAGGGATGATCAAGATGATGAACACCCGAAAGCGGCTTTTCAATCCGTCGTTAAGGATGGTCATTTGCATCCCTTCAGGCATTACCGAAGTGGAAAAAAGGGCGGTCAAAGACAGCGCTGAGCACGCAGGCGGCAAAGACGTTTACCTCATCCACGAGCCCATGGCGGCAGCCATCGGAATCGGAATCGACGTCGAGGAACCCATGGGCAATATGATCATCGATATCGGGGGAGGTACGTCAGAAATTGCAGTGATTGCCTTGGGAGGAATCGTGACCGACAAGAACATTCGCGTCGCAGGGGACGAATTCACCTCGGACATCGAAGAGTACATGCGTCGCCAACACAACATTTTGATTGGTGAGAGGACGGCAGAACAGATCAAGATTGAAGTCGGGTCGGCCATGAAGGAATTGGACAACCCACCTGAGGATTACGCCGTGCGCGGGAGGGATTTGATGACGGGCATCCCGAAGGAAATTCTGGTTTCCTACAGTGAAATTGCAGAAGCCCTGGACAAGAGCATCAGCAAGATAGAAGAGGCCATTCACAGCGCACTTGAACAAACACCGCCTGAGCTTTCCGCGGACATCTACAGAACCGGAATCTATTTGGCGGGTGGTGGAGCACTGCTACGCGGTTTGGACAAGCGCATTAAACTGAAAACTAGGCTCCCCGTTCACATCGCAGAAGACCCGCTTCACGCCGTTGCCAAAGGCACCGCCATTGCTTTGAAGAACATCGACAAGTTTCCATTCCTCATGCGGGATTAATCCTGAAAGAGCGGCATGCGCAACCTCTGGGAACTGCTCCTTCGGAACCACGTATTCATCCTGTTTTTGGTTCTCCAATTGCTCGCCCTTTCTTGGGTCGCGCGTTCACACGCCTACCCACGAGGTGTGGTGGTTCGTTGGAATTTAGGAATGACCGGTGTATGGAATCAGCGCATCATGGAATTGACTGAAATTCAAAGACTTGCCGATGAAAATGAGGCCCTTGTTGGGCAAAACGCTGCGCTGCGTTTGGCGCTGAGTCCGCTCGGCCAGGCAAGTTCTGGAGCAGAAGTCATTCGCGCCACAAGCAGCCACGCTGCGAATTGGTTCATCGTGAACCGGGGGAGCCTCGACGGAGTTCATGTCGACGCAGGCGTCATCAATCATCGGGGCATTGTGGGCAGAATCATTGAAGTAGCCCCGGAGTACTCCCTCGGACTGCCTTTGATTCACACAGGGCATGAATGGAGCGGGCGCGTAGGGATCGATGGTGCATTTGGCCGCGTCACTTGGGATGGGAGTCGAATGGATTCAGGCAAAATGTTGGACATCGCACGAAGCGCGCGCATTTCCACCGGAGACACCATCCTTAGCACAGGCTTCCAGGGCATTTTCCCCGCCGATGTCCCCCTGGGTGTGGTCAAGCGTGTTTCTCAAAACCCGGATGACGAATTCCTTTCGGTGGAATTGGAATGGTGCGTCGACTTTCAAGCGCTTCGCTACGTCGAGTTGATCGAACAGGCAGACCTTCCCTCCTTTTCAAGTTCCATCGAGACCGAAAACTGATGGAAGGCCCCCTTAAAACTTCGCTCCGTGTCCTGTTAGCCATTGCAGCGCAGGCATTCATTTTCCATCACCTCGTGCTCCTGCACGGCTGGTTTACTCCCTTGTTTCATTTGTACGCCTTGGTTTTAATGCCCTTGAGAATGCGTCCAATTGTCTACTTGCTCGTCGGCGGATTCATTGGGTTAGGGGTCGACCTCATCAACTTTGGTGGGGGATTGTTTACAGCGGCTGGTTTGGTCAGTGGAGGCCTTCAACCCCTAGTCGCGCGCCTC
>DAISXU010000173.1:0-4316 GCA_036825655.1 Flavobacteriales bacterium
GGCATGCGTACATTTGAAAAATGGGCTGGCCGGATTGGCGGCGGATTCAATCACCGCATGGCTTTGGATGACATGATACTCATCAAGGACAACCACGTAGATTATGCAGGTTCGATGCATGCCGCCCTTGAGGGGGTGCGAGATTACCTGTTTGTTCATGAGCTGAACATCCCCGTGGTGGTGGAGGTGCGCGATGAGTCCGAGGCAGATGAAGCATTAAATGCTGCGGCGATTTACCAAAAACCAAATGGAACGCGGCTGGTCGACCGCCTTTTGTTGGACAACCATTCTCCTGAACAAGCGGCTGCTCAAGTCCTCCGATTGAAGGGCAAAATTCCGTTGGAAGCCTCTGGTGGAATCACCCCTGAAAACGCCCGGGCATATGCCCTTGCTGGAGTGGATTACATTAGCATGGGGTGGCTCACTCACAGCGTCCCCAGTTTGGATTTGAGTTTGAAAAGTATAGACCTCCCTTAAGCAGGAATGGCTGATAATCCGTCTAAGTTTGATCTCAACAGTCGCCCCCTTTTCAAATGGGTGAATGAGCGCCTCTGGTTCCAGCGCACGAGGGCTGTGTTGCGGCGGGTACACCCTTGGGGGCCGAAGGAAATGAACCTCTACGACGTCATGAGGTACTTCGTGGTAGGTATCTTGAACGGTTCCGTTGCAACCCGTTCTGCCGCAATCAGTTTCCGCTTGTTTTTGGCTTTTTTTCCAGCGATGATTGTGTTAATCAGCATCGTTCCGTTCACTCCTCTTTCGACGGAGGATGTCCTGGGAAACTTGGAAATCCTCTTTCCGTCTGAAACGGTCAAACTCTTTGAGCAAACTGTGGTTGATTTGGTCGATCAACGGCAGGGAGCGCTGTTGAGCGTTGGTTTCATTCTGATGCTATTTTATGCTTCGAGCAGCGTGAACGCCATCTTGACCGGTTTTGGAGAATCATTTCATTTGGAACGGAGGCCCGACTGGGTGGTTTTTCGGCTCCTTTCTATTTTGTTGCTGCTTGTCCTTTCATTTCTTTTAGGTTGCGCCGTTCTTCTCGCTGGTTTTGCAGGAGACGCCTTGGTCTGGGCCCAAACAAAAGGATGGCTTGAACCCGGGTCAATGCCTTGGCTGACCTTGGCGCGGTGGACCGTTTCCTTGGCATTGGTTTACACCAGTGTGAACATCCTTTACCACGCTGGCAATCGCGAAAGGGATCGTCGCTTTACGTTTTCGGTGGGCGCATCGATGACCACGGTTTTGATTGTGTTATTCTCGTTGGGATTCTCTTACTTCATCGAACAGTTCAATTCGTACAACCGACTTTATGGCTCGATTGGAACGCTTTTGGTCACTTTAGTTTGGGTCAATTCCAACAGCTCTGTGTTGCTCCTCGGATTTGAGTTGGATGCGGCGATTCACCGAGCGCGCAAGAAAGCGGTTGATAATTGATGAGGACTATGTAAATTGGCCTCCCTAGGAAATCAAGTCCGGATCATGAAACAACTACTCACCCTCGCCTTTTTATCTTGTGCCGTGTTGGTGCAGGCACAATCTTCACCATTGACTGGCCGCTGGGAGACAATTGACGATGAGACCGGTCGGGTGAAAAGCGTCGTTGAGATTACGGAGCGAAATGGAGCATATTTTGGCCAGATTGTTGAACTCTTTCGCTTGCCGGATGAGGACCAAAATCCCAAGTGCACAGATTGCGACGACGACCGAAAGAATCAGCCTGCGATGGGCATGGAGATTGTTCGAGATATGGTCCAGGATGGGACCGATTTGGAGTGGGAGGATGGGACCATTTGCGACCCCAAAAATGGCAAGGTTTACGATTGCGAGATGTGGTTGGAAGATGATCCCAATACACTGTATGTGAGGGGTTACATCCTCTTTTTGTTTCGCACCCAAGAGTGGCACCGCGTTATTTGAACCGGCCCCAAATGTGAATTTGGACCGCTGTTCTCAATTCTGGAAACAGTCCGGTGAAGTAAGCGAACAGCATCAGTGCCAGGGAGGCGGCTCCGCCTTGAATCAATGCTTCCAGGTAGCCGTGACCTAACCAGCCCGTGGCAATCCATTTGAACGGTATGCCAATGGCTGCACCTGCTAGGATAATCGCCAGCCAGGACCAAGAAAATGCGTGCATCCCAACCTTGCGGTACATGACCCCAAGATGCCAAGATGCATTCCAAGCCCCCGTAAAAAGGGTGGCAAGCGCTGCCCCAGTAACTCCCCATCCGAAGTAGCTCATGAAGAGCCAATTCAAAAGGGCAGTCATGATGACCAATCCGATGTTAATGGGGAGGTTGAGCCGGAAGTGCTTCGTGAAGGAGATGACTTGGCTACTGGCATAGGACATGGAGAAAATGACCTTTTGTAGTCCGATGGCCAATACGATTCCAGAAATGTTCTTGTAGGCAACGGGCAAGGCGGAAACCAAGGGGTCCAGGCCAGCCCAAATTCCAACGAACATTGTCACAGCGAGCAGGATATTCACCCTCGAAGTCTGCCGAATGAGAGGGACTACTTCATCTCTGGCCTCTTTCATCTTGCTGCTAATCAACCCCGAATACACGGTGTGCAATGCGCGTTGAGGCAAAAGCACGATCGCGCCAATGAAGAATCCCATGGTGTATTCAGGCACGACCGATAATCCCAAAAGTGCTCCCACCATCACAAAATCCAAGTTGGTAGCGATGGTTACAGCCCCTCCAGCCAAGGCGCTGTATCCTCCGTACTTGAAATGGTACCGCCAATTCAAGTCTTTCAAACCGCTCAAGCGGACTGGGATCTTCATCCGCAGGGCGGCGAGCAACATCAGAAAGACGGCGACGCACCACGTGCCCACGTAGGCATAGACCATGGTTTCGAGTCCGATGAAGTCGGAGAGCAGAAGCACCGCTAAAATCAAGTAACTCGCCTTCAGCCAGACCTCCTGCACCCAAGCGGTCCAAGAACCTTTCAAAACACTGACTAACAAAGCCTTAATCAAGTTAATGGTCACCATCAAGGCGTTCATTAAAAAGAACAGGCCTAAATTTTGCGTAAGCAACCCGCTCTTTTCAGCGTCGAATTGGCTCAGCATCCATTCGCCCTTCCACTCTAAGGCAAGGAACCAAACGGCCAGTGCAACAACAGCAACGAGAATTACAGAAGCATGCAAGGCTCCTTTGAGGGATCGGGCAACCCTGCTCGTCCCCCAAATGACCACTGCTCCTCCACCGACCATCAGGACGGGGGCGACGATGGAGCTCCATGCAGTCAGCACGCGCAACAATCCCCAATACTCCTCGGATCCGTCGAATGCTTTGGGCAAGACAAAAATGGTATTGACCATGCCCACAACAAGCCCCAATACCAAGGCTACTCCTGCTCTTCCCGCTTCTTTGGCTACGACTCCCATTGGGGGTTAAAAGTAGCTTTGTTTCGGGTCGAGCACTACGCAATAGGGGCAGAATCGTGAATCTTCATTGTGCTGCATGGCCACCTCTCCCAGGTAGAGCGCTTCCAGTTGTTGTGCTACCCATTCAAGAAAGGCTTGCGCGTGCTCCGGCGTGATCTCTTCCACCTTCCCCAGTTTCAAGCTAAGGAGTCCGTGGCTTGCGCGCCGTCCTGAACGGATTCCGGCCCTCACACCTGGATGATTGGGGTCCGGCTCCTCACCCTCATCCAGGGGCACCCCGGCAGCACTGAGCCCACGAAGAGCGATGGCTGCGTAGACCAGAAGTTGGAGCGGTTTGGGGTGCTTTCCAGAAGAAAGTTGCTCTTCCCACCCCTCCGCTTTCAACACCACATCTTTGGCCTCAACTTTTCCGGTCTTGTAGTCAATCATGACAGGATGTCCATCTTCCACATCCACCCGATCGGTAACACCAAACAGCGTAAACTCTCCCACAGGATTCGGGAATTCGAAGGACGCCTTCAAGTCCAACTCTAGACCTCGCAGGGTTCGAATCTTGCCCGCTTTCAACTCCTTTATTTCCTGCTTGATCAGGGCCTGAGCAGTTTCCTCAGCGAGTTGCCGCATGATGCGATTTTCACCGATTTGCATCAGCTTCGGATTGTACCAGCGGGTGATGGCTTGATCCAAAAGGCCGTTTAGATGATCGCTGATTCGCTGCAAGTCCTCCACCGTCACCGGCCGATTGAGGGCCGATTCCAGGCCTTTTTCGAACACGTGGTGGACCACCGATCCAAATTGAGAAGAGGTCATTGTTTCCTCTACCGCATCGGGCTCCCGCATTTGCATCAAGTACTTGTAATAGAAGTTTCTAGGGCACTGCGTAAGGGTCATCAACGCAGACGGACTCATCCCTTTTTGGGCC
>DAISXU010000174.1:0-4288 GCA_036825655.1 Flavobacteriales bacterium
TGGCATGACCAGGAGCTAACTCGGACTGCTCCTTTCCTTCAAATTGTACCCAATAACGATTGGGGGCAGATTGGCTTAAGATTCCCTCTGCCGGAATGGCAATCAACGCAAAAAGTATCGCGCAATGCAACCATGTGCATGGGGGCTGAATCATCTTTTCTCGGAAGCAATGAGCTTGCCGTTTTCATAGATTTCGACCAGGTGCAAACGGCTGTTTTTATCGTAGTGGTATACCTCACCATCGAGAACACCATTGATGTATTCGCCTTCTCTTCGGATCATTTCGCCGTCCAGGACGCGGCGGGTGAGTTGTTCGCCGCTGATGGGGTCCACGTCTTCTTCCAACACCCATTCTCCTGCATCGTGCCATTCTCGGAATGGACCTTCCTTCTTTTGATTGACCACGCTGAATTCCTCTCGCGGTCGGCCATCAGGAAAGGTGAGCACTACCGTTCCATTTTCATGGATTTCTTGGACCAATTGTCCATCTTCAAATTGGCGAGTGCTCTCCAGGGTTCCATCTTCGGTGAATGTTTTCCAAAATCCCGATTCTTTCCCGTCTTTGTACATGCCGATGGAACGAGGGCGCCCGTTGGAGTGGCTCACCCGACATGTGCCTTCAAAATGTCCATTGTCGTATCCAATTTCGGAGAGCAACAGTCCTGTCTCATCCCATTGTTTCCAAATTCCATGGCGATTGCCATCAATGTATTCTCCTGATTCTAGGAGTTGACCGCGTTCGCCCATTCGTTGCGTAGGTCCATTCAGCAAGTCGTTGGCATAACCCTCCTGAAGGCGCAGTTGGCCTTTGTGGTCAAAGTATTTCCATTCTCCTTGTTTCTTCCTTCGAGGTTCGCCGTTTTCATTCAATTCTTTCGAAGTGAGGTACATTCCTTCTGCTTGCACGCTGCCATCCGTTCGGAATAATTTGGTGAAAGCCCGTCTCCCTTTGCCCGTTTGAACGACTTCAGACATTACTTCACCTGTTTCATAGAAAAACGTGAATTCCCCAACGGGAACACCGGATTCGAACGATCCGATGTAGTAGAGATTGCCATTGGGCCAAACGCGGATCCACAATCCGTCCTTTTTGTTCGAGGCATCGGTCACGTTGTAATCTGAACCTGCTTCACCGGTCGGCCACTTGTCGCTGTCCGCCAGTCCAGGCTGTGCCATTGCGGGATTGAACCCAAAGGCTTGAACAATCAAAACGACAAGCACCTGTGGGATGCCATGGAGAATTCGTTGCGTCATAAAAGCGAATTTAAGAAACGCACCTCTGCATTGCCGCAGATTGGGATAAGTTATCGATTTCAATGAATATCTATCTGCAGAATTGTGATTCTCGAGGTGGAATTCAGGAGAGGCTTGTTGTAGTTTTGCTCCCGAAATCACCAATAGAATTACGCGTTATGAAAGTTACTGTAGTTGGAGCCGGAAATGTTGGAGCGACCTGCGCAAATGTGTTAGCGACACGTGAGGTGGCGAATGAAGTAGTGTTGCTTGACATCAAGGATGGCTTTGCCGAAGGCAAAGCGCTGGACATTTGGGAGACCGCGCCGATCAACCTCTACGACACACGCACGGTTGGTGCGACCAATGATTACAGTAAAACAGCAGGTTCTGAAGTGGTTGTCATCACGAGCGGTTTGCCTCGGAAGCCAGGGATGAGCCGCGACGATTTGATCGCTACCAATTCGGGCATCGTCAAAAGCGTGACGAATTCGATTCTTGAGTACAGCCCAGACGCCATCATCATTGTGGTTTCCAATCCTTTGGATGTGATGACTTACTGCGCTTATCTCACAGCGAACAAACCATCGCACAAGGTGATGGGCATGGCCGGTATCCTGGACACTGCTCGCTACCGGGCTTTCTTGGCGGAAGCGTTGGATTGCTCTCCGAAAGATATCCAGGCGGTATTGATGGGGGGACATGGTGACACCATGGTGCCTCTGCCCCGATACACGACAGTTGGTGGAATTCCCGTAACAGAATTAATTGACAGCGATAAGTTGGAGGCCATTGTGGCACGTACCAAAAAAGGAGGGGGTGAAATTGTGAATTTACTCGGCACGTCTGCGTGGTATGCTCCAGGAGCTGCAGCTGCCCAGATGGTCGAAGCGATCGTTCGAGATCAAAAACGTATTTTCCCTGTTTGCGCATGGCTCACGGGAGAATACGGCATCAACGATCTCTACATTGGTGTCCCGGTCAAATTGGGGAAAAATGGCATTGAGGAAATCATTGAGCTGGAATTGAGTGCCGATGAAAAAGCCTTGTTGAGCGAAAGCGAAAAGGCGGTGCGTTCGGTGGCCGATGTGCTGGATCGAATGAATGCTTGATCCTTCCTAGGTTCTCCGTTCAAGGGAGAATGACCATTGGAATTTTCAAGAGTTCCTGGGCCACCTGATTGGCACATGGCGTTACTACTAAGACATACCAGCCGGGTGTGCTCGGAGCTCTAACTCCTCCGGTGCCCATTTGCTGAGCCCGAAGACTTCGGCCATCACGTGAAATCCAATGTGCCTCTTTCGCGCACAACAGGTTTTGAGCATTGTTGCCTCGCAGGGACACCGAGCTGTTGACCTGCGCGGGGTTGGGAAAGGAGCTAACATCATCCGAAACCGTGAGGTTTGCCATTCCTGTGCTGATTCCTTGGTGCCACCGCACGCCACCGCTTCGAATTCCGATGAGCATTTCAGGAATACCATCCGCATTGGTGTCTGCAAACGTTGCCGCTGAACGGTCTCCGTGAATGAAGTTGCCCACGGCATTGGTCAGTTCAGCAAGAGGATCTAGGATAGAAGAAGGGTTGAGTACGCCGTAATATTGAATCGCACCCAGTTCATTTCCGATCATGACATGAATGCCCGAGCCATCCGCGTAAAGGCACGGGGTCGAATAGCCATTGATGCCACTGGTTTGATTGGCCTGAATTCCCGCCCAATCCGATCCGCTTTCCGCGGTCGTGGCCAAGCACCAAGTCGTTCCTTCAGCGGAAGTGCAATTCAAATACAGCTGGAGGCTCCCATTTTTTTCACCCACAATCAAGTCCAAAGCATCGTCACCATTGATGTCGATGAGTTGCGGAGCCGCATATTGTCCCACGTCGATTGACTCCCCGCTCGAATCAGGCATGGCCAGTGTTTGAAGGGTCCACTCGGGCCAAGTCCCAGGTCCCGCGGTATTTTCAAAACGATGCACGAAGCCCATTTCATCACCGATGAGCAGGTCCATGTCACCATCATTGTCCAAGTCTCCAATGGCTGGAAATCCGCTCTCAATGTTGTGGAGGGGGAGGTCCACGGCGTTCCAGGTTTTCCACTCGAAACTCGGGGCGGTACTTGTACCTGTATTTTCAAAGAGCGCGATTGCACTGGGAGTATCGATAGGCCCCTCGTAGCGTTCTTTATTTCCGACAACCAAATCCAAATCACCATCTCCGTCTAAATCTACGAGCTTGGGAATGGCACCACGTCCGACATCAATCATGCCGTCTTGGATGAAATGGTCATCCGCTAAGGACCAAATAGGCGCCGCAGCGGTTCCGTTGTTTTTCCACAATTGAACGCATCGGTCATCGTCAATTTCATACCCAATGTTGGGAGAGAAGATGAGGTCCAAGTCGCCATCCGCATCTGAATCCAGGGGATAAGCGGCAGGGAATCGCTGCAATTCAACGGAATCGGCTGGCCCTTCATGGCTGATGAGCGAAGGAAAGGCGTAGTCAACCCACGCCGTGCTGTCTTGACCGTCCACCGCATCCTCAAGGAAAAGTCCACTGGTGGCGGGGTAGGACACGTCCGCCACCAACAAGTCATGTCCATGCTCTCCATCCAGCTGCAATGCAGTGATGGCTCCTCCAGCGTGCACCCGCAATGCGGCTTCCTCTGTGTCGCTGGGTCGGCCTTCGGGATCCACCACATTGAAGCTGCATTCATGGTCCTCACCAATGAACAAGGTGTTGTCTTCCGACCCTTCTGACACCATCGCGTAACATCGATTGGTACAAGTCAAATCCAGTCCGCAAGCCGCTTGCCCTGAGAACCGGTAAAGCCTTGTGCTGGTTTCGGTAAAAGAGATGAAGTCCAAGTCGCCGTCTTCGTCGACATCCCAAATCGCAGGTTTGTCATCAAATGGGCAAATGACCGGTAATTCTTGCGGGCCTGCCCCAAAATCCCATGACGCAGTTAGCGGGGTGGCGTAGCTTTCGAAACTTGGAGCGCCGCCTGAGTTCAATCCGGTATTCTTCCAGACATGGATGTTGTTTTGAAAGCCGGTGAAT
>DAISXU010000175.1:0-4269 GCA_036825655.1 Flavobacteriales bacterium
CTTCATCGATTATTAGAAGCCCTAAATCCTTGAATTTTACTCGCTTACCTACGAGGGCATGGGTCCCCACGAGGATGTCAATTTCGCCTTTTTCTAACCGATTGATAGTCGCCGTGAGTTCTTTCCCCGTTTTGAATCGGTTGATGTAATCGACGGTTACAGGAAAGTCGCGGAGTCTTCTTGAAAAACTCCGGTGATGTTGCATGGACAGGATGGTCGTGGGCACCAAAACCGCCACCTGCTTCCCGTCCGTCGCTGCCTTGAAGGCTGCCCTGATGGCCACCTCTGTTTTTCCGAATCCAACATCGCCGCAGACGAGTCGATCCATGGGAGATGTCTTCTCCATATCCCGCTTAACCGCTTCGCAAGCAGCATGTTGGTCTGGGGTGTCTTCGAACATGAAACTCGCCTCCAGCTCGTGCTGCAAGTAACTGTCTGGCGCGAATGCATACCCGAGTGCTTGCAACCTTTTGGCGTAGAGTTGAAGGAGATCGAACGCTAATTCTTTGACCCGAGATTTTGTCTTCGATTTCGTCGCTTGCCAAGCTCCTGAACCCAGTTTGGAAACCTTCGGTGCGGTTCCCTCCTTGCTCGTATACTTCGCAATTCGGTGCAGCGCGTGAATGCTTACATAAAGCACGTCTCCTCCCTTGTAGGTTAGCCGAATGGCCTCTTGTTCTTTCCCGTTGACGTCGATCTTTTGAAGCCCACTGAACTCCCCAATTCCATGGTCCACATGGACCACGAAATCGCCGGGCTCAAGTGCGAGCAATTCCTTCAGAGTTAGTGCTTGTTTGTTCTTTTTGAAACTCTCCTTCAGCCGAAAGCGATGGTAGCGCTCAAACAACTGGTGGTCAGTGTACACGAGCAGCTTCAAATCCTTATCCACAAAGCCAGAATTCAGTTCCATGGGAAGGGCGTGGTACGGTACGTCCTCTTCCCGGTCTGAAAAGATGTCATACAACCGCTCCAGCTGGGTCGCTTGCCCAGCTACGATTACGTTGGTGTAGCCTTGTTTTGCGTTGGATCGCAAATTGGATCCGATGAGGTCAAAGTTCTTGTTGAAGCTGGGTTGCGGCTGGATGTCATAGGCCAAAACCGTTCGGTTGGCAAACGATGTTCCACCGTCAAATTCGACGACCCGGAACGGCTGCACGAGATCGTCCAACCGCTCGGGGGCGATGAACAACTCACCAGGGGGGGTGTGTTTGATTTGGCCTGAAACCCGCTCAAAGGCTTGTTCTGCGCGCTCGAAAGCCACCGCTAACCCTTTGCGCGCACGCTCCATGTCTGTCGCCCAAATCACAGCCTCTTCAGGTAAGAAACTGAAAAAAGGTTCAACGCTCTCATGCAAGCTGTTGTTGCCGATGTTGGGGACAATCACAGCCTTTGTCATCTTGTTGATGCTCAGCTGGTTGACTGGGTCAAATTTCCGGATGGACTCCACTTCGTCTCCAAAAAACTCAATGCGATAGGGGTAGTCAAAACTGTAGGAGAAAATGTCAACGATTCCGCCCCGGATGGCGTATTGCCCCGGCTCGTAGACAAAGTCCACTTTGTGAAAGCCATAGGTGATGAATACGTCATCCAAGAAATCCATGGTGAACTGCTCCCTCAATGCGATCGTGAAGGTTTGATCATTGAGCTCCTTCCGGCTAATCACGCGCTCAGCTAAGGCTTCAGGAAAACTCACCACCACCACGCCTGTGCCGCGCACCCGAATTTCATTCAAAACTTCGGCGCGCATGGCGATGTTCGCATTTTCGGTGACTTCCTCTTGGTAAGGAACCCGAGCAGATCGCGGGAAGAAAAGCGGCACGTCTTTGCCAAGAACTTGCTCGAGGTCATTTAAGAAATAGGCGGCTTGCTCCTTATCATCCAAAATGAAAAGGTGCGACCCTCCGGCTTGAGCCGTCTGAGCAGCTGCAATGAGCGGCACGGCGGAAGCACAAGCTCCTTTCAATTCCACCTTCGACGATTCCGCCACCAGCGCTTGCGTTAGCCGAGCGGTTCGGGGATCGTTTTGATAGTGAACAAGCAGGTCAGCAGGGCGCATCGGGCTTTGCATGCTACAAAGGTAGTTGCGTCAGGTTGCTTTTGCTTGTCGGCAGGCGTTCAATGCGTGCAAGAGGTGTTTGCTTCCGACATAGTAAGGCACGCGTTGGTGCAGGTGGGTAGGGACTCGGTCCAAAATCCGACCGGCATCATCCTCGGCAGCCCCACCCGCTTGTTCTGCGATGAATGCCAAGGGCGCACATTCGTAGAGCAACCTCAATTTACCGTCTGGCTTTCCTTCCATGGAGGGGTACAAGTAAATTCCACCATGAATCAGGTTTCGGTGAAAATCCGAAACAAGCGACCCGATGTACCGCGCACGGAAATGTGGCTCAGAAGTTTCCCTACACCCTTCAACGAATGCTTTCACTGGGGGGTGTGCTCGAGCAATCAGGGCATCGTTGATGCTGTAGGTGGAACCGTGTTCGGGGAAGGTCATTCCGGGATGGCTTAAAAAGAATTCACCGATTGCCGGGTCAAGGGTGAATCCATTGACACCAGTTCCCGTAGTGTACACCAACATGGTAGATGAACCATAAAGGATGTAACCGGCTGCAACTTGATGACATCCTGGTTGAAGAAAGTCCTCTTCGGTGAGGGGTTCACCTAAAGGAGTTGTTCGGCGGTGAATGCTGAAGATGGTTCCGATGGAAACATTCACATCAATGTTGGAACTTCCATCAAGGGGGTCGATCATCACCACGTACTTCCCTTTCTTTCCTTGATCTCCGCATAAGACAAAATCTTCTCGCTCTTCTGAACCGATGCCTGCCACGCTTTTTCCAGCGGATAAGATCCTTAAAAAGGTGCGGTCAGCAAAAACGTCCAGCTTCTGCTGCGTTTCATCCTGCACATTGACTTGATCTGTGGCGCCAAGAATGCCAGCCAACCCTGCGCGATTTACCTGGTGGTTTACAATTTTGGCACCAATGGCCAAATCGTTGAGCAGCCGAGTAAGCTGCCCTGAGACAAATGGAAAGGCCGCTTGGCCGTCCATGATGAATTCCTGTAAGGTCACGGTCTTGCTCATTTCAAAACCCAATTTCCTCAAAGGTAGGAAGTCCACGACGCCTCGTTGGCGGAAATGACGGGAATTTGAAAACGCGAAGCTCAGACTCGCTTCTGCAGAATTTCCGTGAGCCGAGCAAAGTCCGATGAGCTGAGTTGTTCGGCTCGGAGTCCGAGTGTTTCTTCAGGCACATCAGTTACATCGAATCCGCCAGAACGGAGCGCATTGCGCAACGTTTTCCTTCGCTGGTTGAACGCGGCCTTGACTACACGTTTTATAAGTGTATAATCTGGAGCCTCAGGCACCGGAGATTTTCGGACGAGTTGAATCACCCCGCTTTGGACTTTGGGGGGAGGGGTGAAAGCGGTTGGCGGCACAGTAAACAGGTATGAAACTTCATAGTAGTGCTGAATGAGCGCACTTAGTATACCATAGGTCTTGGATCCGGGGGGTGCCGCTATTCGTTCGGCGACTTCTTTTTGGAACATGCCAACAACCTCTTGGATTTGTGCTCGATGGTCCAAACACCAAAACATGATCTGCGAAGAAATATTATACGGAAAGTTCCCGACCAAGGCAAATGGCTTGGCCTCCAGTTGCGGGTGGTCACTTGGCGACCACTTGAGGAGGTTCTGTTCCAAAACTCTGTCAGGGGGCAGCAACTTCGTCTCGAGAAGGTAGGCAACGCTTTCACGATCGAGTTCGAGCACAAAAGGCAGATGAAGGCATCGGTCGATGAGGGGTTTGGTGAGCGCGCCTGTTCCAGGGCCGATTTCCAAAACCACCCCTTGGCGTGCTTCGGGGCTCAGAGCCTCAGCGATCCGCTCCGCTGCCGAATGGTCATGGAGGAAGTGCTGACCTAAATGTTTTTTTGCTCGAACACCAGAATCTTGAATCATGCTTGTTAGAATTCACGGCAAAGGTTCGACCGAACCTTCATCCAGGATAGAAAGCACAGTGCGAAAGGCGGCCGTCTCCGACCCGAAGCGCTTGGTGTGATCTTGCTGCAGGGCAGGTGCGTGATTCTGCAAATATGCATTCAAAGTTTCAGCATCTCGTGCTACGTATTGAATCGAATAGGCCTCACCGCCTTCTTCTTCAGCATGAATTCGGCAGATTTTCCAGTCTCGGAAGGCGCCAGTTGCAATTACTTGAGGGATGTGTTGGGTTCGCATATAATGCAGCCATTCCCGCGATTTATCGGG
>DAISXU010000176.1:0-4146 GCA_036825655.1 Flavobacteriales bacterium
GAAACTTTGCAGCATGGTGGAGATGACATTTTTCTTGTCCACCATTCCACCATAGAAAAAGGCCGATCCGGGTGTCATCAAAAGAACAAATGCACTCGCGACCACCATCCATGCTGTATCGCCGGAATCGATGGGCAATGCCCCCCCGGTTCCGGGCACATATTCAAGGTAGTCGTCACCAAAGAAACAAATCACCAGCACCAAGAGAGCCAGTGACAGAAAATTCCATTTTCTGCTCATGATCAAAAAAATTTCGAGAAAAGAGTGGGGTAATTGCCGCGCTGGAAAAGTATCACACCGCTGCGAGACCGGCAAACCTTTTGGGCCTTGAATTGGCCATTTTTCACCAGTTTTTTACCCAAATTGAGGGATAAACACTGAAAAAAATAGCTTTTACTGCAAAATGACGCGCGTTGTTTCGGTGCAAGTGGCGGTTTCAAATACCATCAAATAAACGCCTTGTGGCCAGTCTTGAACGCGGAGCACAGTCGGTTTGGGATTCATCATTTTCAACACCTCTTGGCCCTGCGCGTTGAAGATGCAGAGGGACGTGAATGACGCGTCGAACGCGATGTTCAATTCTTCTGACGCAGGATTGGGATAAACCGACACGGATGCATTGCCCGCATCACGGTATGCAATGCTCGTCGTGCAATCGAGGTTGCTGTCCACATAATCTGCCCGGTCTTCAATGAAGGGTTTTAGGCCATACAGTGTGCCGCCCATGCCACCTTGATTCGTATTGAAGTTGTTTTCGAATTGGTTGTTGGAATACATTTTGTTGTCATCGGCGTACACGGCCGATTGTATGAGTGCTTTCAATTCGTCCAATCGGGGCTCGAGGAATGCGGAATTGAACCAATTCTCCCTCAACCAACACATTTCGGCGTAATAAGCCTCGCGCAGTGCATCACTCTCCATGATACGTTCCAAAAGCGGACGATCCTGATTGCCTCCATCGAAATCCAAGTCCAACTCGGTCATATTCCCCGGAACGCCGAACGCGTAACTGCCAAAAGTCTCGTTCGAATCCCATTTTATCCACTGCCAACGATTGGTCGTCATGTTGTGGTAGAGGTAATAATTTCGAGCGGAGAGCGTGTACGTGTCCAAGTTGGAAAACAAGTTGTCCAACGCAGCAGACTGCAAGTAAGGCGTGAGGTCCAAGTGATCCGCCAATTCCGCTTCAAACACTTCGTCGCTCGTGTTGTTGATGAAATCGATCAAGCCAATCAGGTCGCTCCAATCATCGCTTTCATTTTGCTTCAATTCATAGGCGCCCTCGTATAGGGCCTGATTGGACCCGAGGTAAACCAAACTTGCCTCGCCATCTCCATTGTTGAAATTGGAACCTGCTTTGAAGAGGTGACCCGCATCATCACCGATGCTCCGGTCGAGAAACTGGTCATCGATTTGTTCGACCACCGTGTAGAAGCCCCAGGGGATACCATTGAAGCTTACTTCCGCAAATGTGGCACGCGGTGCCAGGATGTTGGCCGCTTCGCAAACGTCATAGAAAATTTTCTCGCGGACGAAAGTGGGATCCTTGAACCCATTGTTGAAATTGAGCTTCTTCAGGAGATCGTATGACTGGCCTGAGATGAATCGGTTGAAATCCACTTTGAACGGTTTTTTGTCGCCCGGGTGATTCATGCTTGAGTTTCCTTTGAGTCGAATGCCAACGGAATCGAGTGCAGTGGTGCCATCCAGGGTGGTGATGCTGATGGCTGCTGGGATGTAATTTTGGTCACCCTCGTATTCGTCGATGAGCAAATTCCAAAAATCCGAGTCGTAGAACGTGACGTCAACGCTCAATACTTGATCGCTTCCAAAGACGTTGTTCCCCTCCGTTTGTCCGGATGCATGGGGAAAGTTGCACAATGCGAACAGCAATAATGGGATGAAATTTCTCATGGGTTGGTGGAAGGATACGGATGAAGAAGGTTGAAGCGAAACGAAAAACCCCCTTGACGGGATGCCAAGGGGGTTTTCAGTTCAATCGATTATTTGACGATTTGCAACCGGGAAGTACCGGAGGTATCGTTGGTTATGATTTGCACAATGTAATGGCCGACAGGAAGGTTCAGGTCCTGCTGTTGGTTGCGGGTCACATTGGACAAGGAAACCACTGTTTTTCCGGTCGCATCTACAACCGTTACATCGGCGGTGTTGTCGCTTCCAGACCACGAAAAAGTCACAGCTCCCTGCGCTGGATTTGGGTAAACATCGGTAATGAACGCTGATTCATCCTCGGAGAGGCCATTGACATTTCCAAGGTTAGCTCGGAGGCAAAATGCACCTTCCGCCGACCAATCGTAGAAATCGTTTTGCCAGTGGAATCCATCGTAGCGCAAGAAGTACTCCGTTCCCTCTTCGGTGTCGAATCCCACTTGGGCCCACCACCAACCTTGGTCGGGATCGATGTCCTCAGAGCACGCGACAGGCACAAGTTCTCCGCAATCTCCTTTGTAAAGTGCCATTTGACTGTCCCAACCAAAATAATAAACGAAAGTTTCGTCTTCGGGGTCACATTGCGAATGCGTCACCGTGTAAGGGTTGCCATCACCTGTGAATGAAAACCAAACCGATCCGTCATCGGTTTCGTCTTGCCAGCATTCTGTACCGAGCATGTCTGCGTCGGGATTCATGCCAATGCCGCTGCCGATGTTTGTGTCATCAAAGGGTCCGATGTACCCAGGAGAGCCTCCGGAGGTTTCTTCAAATAGGGCGTCGATGCCTCGGGCGTCAGCACAAGCCGTGTGATTCGTCATGGGCTCGACATTGATGGCGCCGAGGCAAAAGCTCCCTGTTGAAACACCTTGGAAGGTATCGCCTTGGTAATGGTTGTACCCATCGACCATGAGCCAGTAATCGACCCCTTCCTCTGCTTTGAAATCGATAAATGAATACCACCATCCCCATTCGCTGGCCCACATGTACGCCATGTCGTCGTTGGCCGCGACCAAATTGAGATCGTCACAAGATCCGCTGTACAGTGCCATTTGGGTGTCGTTGGCATACATCGCCGCGCCAGCGCACCAATTCCCAGTGATCATTTGATAGACACCGCCGTCTCCCGTAAAGCGAAACCACACAGATTGATCGATTGAAGGCTCGGCCCCAACAGCCTCTGCATCAAACCAAAGGTCAACAAGGTCGGCCGCAAGTTCTGGTTCACCAGTGGCATCGACGTTGGAATAGGTTCCCAGTTCGGCGCCAGAACCAATTTCGCCGGTGAGTAATTCAGAGATGTCAATGGCATCGTCACAGATGTCATTCGCGGGCTGGGCAAAGGCAATGTTCCCAAGAAGAATCATTCCCGTTAAAAGAGTGGCATTGGTTTTCATAAAGAAATAAGATTGTGAGCCCCAAACTTAATGAAAACCAAGGAGCATTGCGCCCGAATCTATCCTAGTTGTCAGGCCGATACTTGTGTTAAATCAACTCCCCCTCCACGACACGATGCGCATCATACTGACTTCCACTAAAGGCCAGAATGGGGAAGAAAACCCAGCCCAACAAAATGAGCCCTACGCCGAACCCTGCTGAGCGACCGAAAACTTTGGCGAGCCGAAGTTGGTCAACGATGCTCAAAAACACCAAGGCTAACGCACCGACGGCAGGGATGGCGATGCTGAAATAAAGCAGGATCCACCAACCGGGTCGTTGGATGATTTGGGTGTAGATGTAAAGGTTGTAAAATGGAATGATAATCGCCCACCCTGGTTTGCCGGCCTTGGAAAACAAACGCCAACTGGCAATGATGAACACTAGAACGATTAGAATGGTCACGCCAAAATAGGCGCTAATGAGACCAATAATGATGCTGTCTATTCCTAGGGCACTCATTTTCAATTATTTATGGGAATCAACACGGGGTCGGTCCCTCGGAAAAAAGCTAGTATAGGCCTTAAACCCCACAAAATGAAAGCGGTAAATTAGAAATTCGCGACGCTCTATTTAATTGGCAAATGAGATTTCAAGTTCAAGGAAGTGAAACGCTAAGCAGTAACGCGAATAGCTTGTAGTACTTTTATTGTTTTGGCGCCGCTAGAGCCTCCCAATTGGGCTGTATATTATTTTGCCCTTTTGATTTCCCCATGATTCACTACAACCCAAAGAGCTGGTTCAGCCTCATTTTCCATG
>DAISXU010000177.1:0-4139 GCA_036825655.1 Flavobacteriales bacterium
CAAAAATACAACAAGCTGCGTTGCAATCCACAACGAAACATTCACGTTCTTCGCGCCGCGAAAACTAAGCGCTCGGTAAACGGACTCGATTTTGGTTTTAAAGATTTGGTCTGCAAACGATTAGAATAACAATTCACCCTCCCACTTTTATGTCTGCAATTCGAAATGTTGCCATCATCGCCCACGTCGACCATGGTAAAACCACGCTGATGGATAAAATCATTCACGCCTGTGAGGCCGTGGATGTGCGCAAGGAAACGGGAGAGTTGATTCTGGATAACAACGATTTGGAGCGCGAGCGGGGCATCACAATCCTCGCAAAAAACGTTGCAGCCACTTGGAAAGGGTCCAAAATCAACCTCATAGACACGCCTGGTCACGCGGATTTTGGTGGAGAAGTGGAACGGGTCTTGAAAATGGCGGACGCTGTACTGCTGTTGGTGGACGCTTTCGAAGGTGCTATGCCTCAAACTCGCTTCGTCCTCGGTAAGGCACTGGAGTTGGGTTTGAAGCCACTCGTGGTGGTCAACAAAGTGGACAAGGAAAACTGCACCCCTGATGTGGTTCAAGAGCAAGTTTTCGACCTGATGTTCAATTTGGGAGCAACCGAAGAACAGCTTGACTTCCCTACCATTTATGGATCGGCCAAGATGGGTTGGATGGGTCCCGATTGGGCCAAACCCACCACTGACATCACCTACTTGCTCGACACCATCATCGAGCACGTTGAAGAGACCCCCTATGTCGAGGGAACGCCACAACTGCAAATCACCTCATTGGACTATTCACGTTACACGGGAAGAATTGCAATCGGGCGTTTGTACCGAGGCGATTTGAAGGCTAACCAAGATTACATGCTGTGCACGAAAGAGGGCAATCGCAAGGTTAGGGCCAAGGAGCTTTTCGTTTTCAGTGGCCTCGGAAAGGAGAAAGTTGATCACGTAAGGAGTGGTGATTTGTGCGCAATTACTGGAATGGAGGGCTTTGAAATTGGCGATACCGTTGCAGATTTGGAGAACCCGGAGGCATTGACGCGCATTGAAGTCGATGAACCTACAATGTCCCTGTTGTTTACCATCAATACCTCACCGTTCCTTGGAAAAGATGGTGAGTTTCTGACAAGCCGTCACATCCGAGAGCGACTGGACGCAGAGCTTCAGAAAAACCTCGCGCTTCGGGTAGAAGCAACGGACAGTGAAGACAAGTGGAATGTTTTTGGAAGGGGCATTTTGCACCTTTCCGTCTTGATTGAAACAATGCGCAGGGAAGGTTATGAGCTTCAGATTGGAAAACCTCGCGTCCTCAACAAGGAAATCGATGGCGTTCTGCATGAGCCCTGGGAGCACCTTGTAATCGATGTTCCCAGCCATGTCTCAGGCAAAGCCACAGAGCTGGTCATGATGCGCAAAGGCCAACTTCGGGTTATGGAAGCCAAGGGCGACCTCCAGCACTTGGAGTTTCACATCCCTTCTCGCGGACTCATTGGATTGAGAAATCAGGTGCTGACAGCTACGGCCGGAGAGGCGGTTATGACGCACCGCTTTGAAGCCTACGAGCCTCATGCAGGTGAGATTGCAACCCGTTCCAGCGGATCTTTGGTTTCCATGGAGGCGGGTCAAGCCAGAGCATACGAAATTGACCGACTCCAAGACCGCGGCATCTTCTTCATCGATCCAGGTGAGGACATCTACAAGGGCCAAGTGGTGGGAGAGTGTGCCCGCGATAACGACATGGAGCTCAACCTCGTTCGCGGCAAAAAGCTCACCAACATGCGCGCCTCTGGAGCTGACAAGGGCCTTCGAATTGCACCTGCACGTAAAATGTCCCTGGAAGAATTCATGGAATTCATCAATGACGACGAGTACCTGGAGGTAACCCCTAAGTCATTGCGAATGAGGAAGGTTCCCAAGTAATTGGGCCCCTATTCTACCGGGCTAATGGGAAGCATAACCCGGAAATTAGTGAATTCTCCCACCCGGGAGTCTTGAACACTGATTTTGCCGTTGTGGTACTCCTGTATGATCCTTTTTGTCAAGGACAACCCGAGTCCCCACCCCCTGGATTTCGTGGTGAAACCCGGGGCAAAAACCTCTTTCCATTGAGAACGTGGAATGCCTTTTCCGGTATCCCGTACATCCAAACAAACAAAGGCTCCTTCTCGGAACAAGGCAAGGGTTAGGTCCCCCTCGCCCTCCATGGCATCCACCGCGTTGCGTATGAGGTTTTCAAGCACCCAACTGAACAAGGGGGGGCTAAGTGGAACTTTGGGCAATGCGTCCTCTGAGGTCAGCTCCATGCTCACTTGGGATCCGATTCTCGGGCGCATGTATTCTACTGTGGACTGCACTACCGCGTGAGGATCTTGGAGCAACAAGTTGGGTTTTGATCCTATTTTGCTGAACCGGTCCACCACCATGTTCAGTCGGTCCACGTCGCGGTTCATTTCCTTGAGGTAATCCTGAGAAACACCTTCTGCCTCCAGAAAGCCAATCCAAGCCATGAGTGATGACATGGGTGTGCCCAGCTGGTGTGCTGTTTCTTTCGCCATGCCAACCCAAACTTGATTCTGCTCCGCTCTCCGGTAACTGCTGAATATGAGGTAAGCAACGAGTAAAAAAACAGCAATCAAAACGAGCTGCAGCACAGGATAGTAGCGCAGTTGAGTAAGGACAACAGAATCAGCATAATACAGGTACTGCCGCCCCTGATTGGGTAAATCCAAGGCAATGGGCTCATTGCGCAAGGACATGTCTTCGAGCAGACCCGACAAGGCTTCAGGGGTAGCAAAATTCAATGAATCAATGCGTTCGGCCCGAATGACCCGGTTCCGTTCACCGTTGGTGATGAGCACGGGCACAGATGCGCTGTTCATTACAGTTTCCGAAATGAATGAATGAATGAGGTCGTCCATAACAGCCCTCAGCTCATTCAAGCGCACGCTCTCATCCCAGTAAACCTTCGTTCCAACACCGGGGAAAACAATGGCCCCATTGCGTTCTTCCATGACGGCCCGAAGGGAATCTTTGTTAGCGCCTTCTGGGACGTTTACATCAAACAACAATTCTCCGTTTCCCTCATAAAACAGGACAGGAATCGTTTTGTTTGCCCACAAAAACTCCGTTACGAAAGTGAGGTCCATCCCATCAGGAGGGTCTGTAATCAAGCGGTAACCAGAGGACAACAAATCCGCCTTTTCCCGCTCTTCATTGCCCAATTCATCGAACAGCTGCTGTGTATATCCCACCAACTCAGCCCGCTGCCGAATGGCTTCACTCCACAACCTCACCTTTTCTTGTTCTTCAATGCGGATGCTGCTCGCAATCCGGTTGGAAACCCAGAGTGTGGTGAACGCAATGACAGCCGCCGCAATCAACAGCGCCAGCTTCCAACGTTGCTTGTTCGCGTAAAGGTTCAAGGTTAATTGTATGCAGGGCAGGAAATGGCACCATGCGAATTTCCAGAACACGCGTTGATGCCTATAACAAACTCATGCGTGCTAGGAGAGGCTGCATTCAACGTGCTCAACGTCCAATCGTAAGCGTAACCCACACTGATGTAATCCGCCACTTTGAACTTGACGAGCGCCATGATCGCACTTTGGTTCCGATACCCCGCGCCAACACCTACAATTCCATCGTAATCCAAAAAGGCTAAGACATCCAGGGCTATGGGCACACCTGAAGTGGCCCTAAGCGTCGCTGCTGGCTGCAAGGACCAAGGACCATCCAGCTCGACTTGTGCACCAACTGTTCCAGTAACATACCGCTGAAGTCGAGTGTTTGCGGCAACCTGGGCAACAGCGGGTTCCGCAACATTTCCAATGCTCAACCCCCCGTACCAATCACGCTGGTAATACCAAACCGAAACATCCAACAACGGCGCAACAAATTGGCTATTTCCAACGAAAGCAGGATCGTCAGAAACTTGAAAGTCGGGCAGTGTGATGCCATTCCAATTCAATTTTTGCTGAAAGGCACCCAATCCAAGGCCCGCTGCCAGGCGCGCCCCGCTTGTAAGTTTCATGTTGTAACTGTATGCCAAACTCACCGAAAGGCTGCTCCACGCTGCCGCCTCATCTGTCTCAATCCGAGCACCCACACCCGAGAAGTTGGGCCCGTTGGATAGAAGCTGGCCATGCA
>DAISXU010000178.1:0-4087 GCA_036825655.1 Flavobacteriales bacterium
AGTCGATGGAGCCGTGGTGCCAGCATTGGATGTCTTGAAAGGACTGGGGTGGAGTCCACTGGATTTGAAGGCCAAAGAGGGGCTCGCCTTAATCAATGGCACCCAACTGATGTTGGCGTATGCCGTAGCATCGATCAATCGCCTGGAACGGTTAGCGGCCGCGGCTGACGCGATAGCAGCTTGGTCTTTGGAAGCATGGCATGGCCGGTCAGAAGCCTTCGCTGCGTCTGTTCATGCTGTTCGGCATCAATCCGGGGCCATAGCCGTCGCTGAGCGCGTTCGAATGTGGATCGAGGGAAGTGCCCAAATGCTGGAGGAACGAACGCAAGTTCAGGACCCCTATTCTTTCCGATGTGTCCCCCAAGTGCATGGCGCCTCATTGGATGCCCTGTCATTCGCCAAGCAAGTGGTCGAGCGCGAGTTGAATGCCGTAACCGACAATCCTTTGGTATTTCCCGATTCCGGCGAAATCATCAGCGGAGGGAATTTTCATGGGCAGCCATTGGCTTTGCAATTTGAGTCCCTTGCGCTGGCAACGCATGAGTGGGCAAGCATCAGCGAAAGGAGGACGTTCAAGCTTTTGAGCGGAAAACAAGGGTTGCCTCCGTTTTTAGCTTCCAATCCAGGCTTGAACAGTGGGTACATGATTCCTCAATACACCGCGGCGAGTTTGGTTTCCCAAAACAAGCAACTCACTACACCAGCGGCAGCCGACACCATAGACAGCAGCAACGGTCAGGAAGACCATGTGAGCATGGGGGCGAACGGCGCACTTAAACTGTGGCGCATGTTGGACAACGCAGAGCAGGTTCTCGCCATCGAGGCCATGTGCGCGGCCCAAGCCTGTGATTTGCGCGGTCTGGATGGCTTAGCACCTCATGTTGCCGCATTGCAAACGAGCCTGCGCAAGCACGTTCCTTTCTTAGAAGAGGATGCCCTGATGCAGCCTCTGATCCTAGCTGCTCGGGCCTGGTTAACGGAAGGTGAAGGGGGTGAACTTGTGAAATTGCGCTAAAGCAAGCCAATCCATCATGCACCTTGTATCTTCGTGCGGTGATTGAACTGCGCGGAATTGAGAAGTCTTACAAGACTGGCACCCAGACGCTGCGGGTGCTGAAAGGCATCGATGTGCGCATCCGGGAAGGTGAGTTGGTAGCCATCATGGGCTCTTCAGGTTCTGGCAAGTCGACGCTGTTGAATGTGCTGGGCTTGCTCGATGGCTTTGATGCGGGCTCTTACCGCCTGAACTCCACGGACATGGCGGGGCTGACGGAACGGCAAGCGGCCCGCTACCGAAGCAAGTTTTTGGGCTTTGTATTTCAGAGTTTTAATCTGATTGGCTTCAAAACAGCCCTCGAAAACGTTGCCCTTCCTCTTTACTACCAAAAAGTCCCTCGACGCGAGCGTGAAGCACGGGCCATGGGTTACTTGGAGCAAGTCGGGTTAGCAGAATGGGCTCACCACCTGCCCTCAGAAATGAGTGGTGGTCAGAAGCAGCGGGTGGCCATTGCCCGGGCGTTGATCACGGACCCAGAAGTCATTTTGGCGGATGAACCCACCGGTGCATTGGACTCGGTGACCTCCCGGGAAGTGATGTCTCTCCTTCAGGCCATTCATGCCTCAGGAAAAACCATCATCATCGTCACGCACGAACAGGACATTGCGGATTCATGTGGTCGAACCATTTTGTTGCGTGATGGGTTGGTCGAATCTTCTGGAGAACATGTTTGATCGGGACGCTTGGCTGGAGATTGCGAACACGGTGCTGTCCAATCCGCTGCGGACGGGATTAACTGGGTTGTCCATCGCCCTCGGCATGTTCATTCTGGTGGTCATGCAAGGGTTGGGATTTGGTTTACAGAATGGTGTAGAAGCCCAGTTCAATGACGATGCCATCAACTCCATTTGGATTCGCCCGGGAAACACGACCATCGCCCACCGAGGACGGCAGTCGAATCGGCCCATCATCATCCATGAATCCGACGCCGAAGCTGCCCGTGAGGTTCCGGATGAACCATTGCCCTTCAGCCGACGCCTGCAGATGTGGAGTGTTACCATGGAAAGCGGGCGAGAGGAAGGTAAATTCATGTTGCGCGGAGTTGATCCATCCTACCAAGAATTGGAAAAAACGCAACTCACAAGCGGCCGATTCATCTCGCAGAAGGACTTGGATGAATCGAGGAAGGTGGTCGTGGTGGGAGAGAACATCGTGAAGGAACTGTTCAAGGGACGCGTCCGGTTGGGAACTGAACTCAACATTTTTGGATCGAATTACACCATCGTTGGTTCCTTCCAAGATCCTGGTGGCCGCTGGGAAAACAATGCGGCCTACATCCCATTTACCGCCATGCAGGAGCGGCTTGGTTGGGGTGACAATGTTGGCCAAATCGTTTTCAGCACGGGGGATCAGTCCCTTGATGAGTCTCGGTCATTGACCTCAAAATTGACCGGATGGCTCAAGGACAGGCTGGCCATCCATCCCGATGACCGCAGCGCCCTCAACGTCACCAACAACAACGAGGAATTTGGAAGGTACGCTGCCATTTTTTCGGGCATTCGCTTGTTCATTTGGGCCATCGGCTTGATGACCCTTCTGGCAGGAGCAGTTTCCGTGGCCAACATCATGGCCATTGTGGTGAAGGAGCGAACGAAGGAAATTGGCGTTCGCAAGGCGCTCGGAGCGACGAACTCATCGATTGTAGGACTCATCGTTCAAGAAGCTACCGCGCTGATGCTGCTTTCGGGGCTTGCAGGACTGGCGGCCAGTGTTTTGCTTTTGGAATGGGTGGCTCCTCAAATCGATCATGAGTATTTCAAGTCGCCCCAAGTGGATTTGAACGTGTCTTTGACCGCCCTTTTCTTGTTGGTGGTGGTGGGGGTTTTAAGTGGAACAGGTCCAGCAATCCGCGCCGTGCGGATCAGGCCAGTGGAAGCCCTTCGAGCAGAATGAGGTGGCTCGATCGGGACATGTGGATGGAATTGCTTGCCGTCTTCGTGCAGAACCCTTTCAGAACCCTGCTCAGTGGATTGGGCGTCGGATGGGGGGTGTTCATGATCATCATCACGGTGGGCGCTTCGAATGGCCTGCAGGCAGGGGTAGCCAACGATTTGGGCCGGTACGTTCGAAATGCAATGTACTTGTGGACGCAGTCGACGAGCATTCCCTACGATGGGTTTCGCCGAGGCCGTTCTTTGGAGATGACGATGGATGATGCCACCTACCTAAAAGAGCAAAGTGTAACCATGAAGGTGGTCGCACCGCGAAACCAGCTGGGGGGCTGGCGGGGATCCAACAACGTTTCGCATGGTACGAGAACAGGAGCTTTCAACGTGTACGGTGATGTTCCTGATTTCATTCAAATGGAGCCATTGATCATCCGACAGGGCCGATACCTGAATCAGAATGACTTGGACGAGTACCGCAAAGTCGCTGTGATCGGGGAGCGTGTGGCGGAGTTGCTTTTTGCTCCAGGTGAGCCCGTTTTGGGTGGCCAAATCGAAGTGGCGGGCGTGTTTTTCACAGTCATTGGTGTATACGGATCTCCGCTCACAGGAGAAGATGCCGAAGAGTCCGAGGAAAGCATTTTTACGCCGTTTACGACCTTCAATCGGGCCTTTCAATTTGGGGATGAAATCGGATGGTTGAGTTTGTTGTTCGATGACAAATACCATGCCGACAGTGCAGCTGCGGAGGTCATCTCCTTGCTCAAGGCCCGGCTGCATGTCCACCCTGACGACCAAAGGGCCTTTGGCTTTTGGACAACGGCCGAAGAATTTGAGGAAGTTGAATCGGTTTTTGGTGCATTCCGCATCATTTCATTCGTTTTTGGAGGGTTGGCGCTTTTTGCAGGTGCCATTGGCATCGTCAACATCATGCTCATCACCGTGAAGGAGCGAACAAAGGAACTCGGGATTCGCCGAGCTTTAGGAGCGACACCCACGACTGTGGTGCGACAAATCATCGGAGAGACTCTTTTCTTAACCTTGCTCTCCGGCCTGACTGGCATGGTCGTTGGGGTGACAACGTTGGAGGGGCTCAACTCATTTTTAAAACAGCTCGGCGACGCAGGAAGCTTCCGAAATCCGG
>DAISXU010000179.1:0-3956 GCA_036825655.1 Flavobacteriales bacterium
AACGATCGCGAAAACTCCCTGTTGATGTGCATTCACGCGCGCTGGTTCGCTGCCATGATGACCTGCGAACATCACTTCACCAGAAGCTGTTCCAGCGATGGTCCATTCGCCTGCGCAGGCCACGGAATAAAAAGCTTGAGCGTGATGCATCAAAGCGGACCCTTGCCCATCCTCGTCCCATGCAGCAACGATTCCATCGCCTCCTGCTGTAATCCATTGATTGAGCAGAGGTGAAAAGGCCGCCGAGTAAATTGCTCCGTTGTGACCGGAAAATGTCGCTTGAGTTTGGGAAGGCTTCATGGAATTCCCGAAGTTAGCAGTCCGCAACGTTGCGGCAAACAGTTTCAACCATGATGAATGGAATGATGTGGATTTGGCTCGCTTTAGCTGTGGTATTGGTTTTCGTTTTTATCCAAAAGCGATTCGGGAACAAGCGGTAATTTCGCAGCATGAACAAACCGTCAATACCAAAAGGGACTCGAGACTTTGGTCCAGTGGTCATGTCCAGAAGGAATTGGATCCTCCGGGCCATTCGCAGCGGTTTCGAGCGTCATGGAATGGCGCCGATTGAGACGCCAGCCATGGAGAATTTGGCCACTTTAACCGGCAAGTATGGTGAGGAAGGGGATCAGCTGATTTTTCGCATTCTCAATAACGGTGATTATTTGTCAAAAGCAGATGAATCTGCATGGAATGATCGAAACAGCAAGGCCCTGACGCCATCCATTGCGAAAAAAGCCCTGCGGTATGATTTGACGGTTCCTTTTGCTCGTTTTGTGGTGATGGCTCGGAACGAATTGAGCTTTCCTTTTCGCCGTTACCAGATTCAAACGGTTTGGCGTGGAGACCGTCCCGGTCGTGGCAGGTACCAAGAGTTTACCCAATGCGATGCCGACATCATTGGTACAGAAAGCTTGGTCAGTGAGTTTGATTTGATTCAGTTGTTCACCGAGGTGCTAACGGAGTTAAAGATTCCTCAGTTCGAAGTGCTATTGAACGATCGGAGGATTTTGTCAGGGTTTGCAGAAACTTGGGGTGTTCAGGACCGCTTGACGGACCTAACCATAGCCATGGATAAGTTAGACAAGGTGGGGGCAGAGGGCGTTGATCGGGAGTTAACGGAGCGAGGCTTTTCGGATGAGGTGAGGGCGGGCGTGCAAGCGGTCTTGAAAATTCAGGAGCTTCCCACCCACCACGACCGCCTCCAAGCGGTTGAATCGTTGCTCGAAAGTTCGTCAGAGGGCATCGAGGGAGTGCGCGACATCCGTACCCTTTTGTCCTGGTGCACCGACATTCCTGCCGACCGCCATGTGGTCTTCGATCCCACTTTGGCACGGGGACTTTCTTATTACACCGGAGCCATTTTTGAAGTTCGTGTGCCAGGTGCTCCCGTCGGCAGCATTTGCGGAGGGGGAAGGTATGCGGATCTCACGGGCATTTTTGGGTGGCCTGGCAACAGTGGTGTGGGCATCAGTTTTGGTGCGGATCGCATCTACGATGTTTGTGAGCACTTCGGCTTGTTCCCAGAAGGCCAAGATGCGTCGACGGATGTGCTGGTGTTGCGGATGGATGAATCGGGAACCCGAGATGATTTGCGGATGGTGGATGCCCTGCGCGCAGCAGGTTGGCGGACGACTTTGTATCCCGATTTGGCCAAAATGAAGAAGCAACTCAAGTACGCTGCTGACCTCCAGGTGAAATACGTGGTTTTCGTGGGTGAGGAAGAGCGTGTTCAAGGATTGGTAACGCTAAAAAACATGGCTGCTCACAAAGAGGAGCGTGTGGCTTTTGGAGAAGTAGAATCGGTGCTCAAGGCATGGGAGAGTGCTTAGCATACAGGTTGTCCGGGCGTTGACCCCATGAGTTTCACAGCCAGTTCTTTGCCGGCATTGAATTGAAAGACAACATAAGCACCTCGGAGTTGTGCTGATATGCGGTGAGCATTCGGAACGGAATCGTTCCTCTCAGCTTCCTCAAAATGAGGCCAGGTCATTTGTTCCACCCACGGGCTGATTTCGAACGTTCGAGTCATTCGCTCGTAATTCAATTCGGGAATTGCGGACACATCCATGTCAATCACCAGCCGATCGCCAGTGAGTGCCTCCATCAGCGCGAGGTAGTTTTGAATTCCATCCAAGCTGTCGCCCAGCTTGATGAAGGGGGCCGATGCCTCAGTGAGCACCCCCCGGAGGTGTTTCCCAAAAAGCGTAATCAACTCCTCGGTGTGCTCGGCAGCCCCGAGGGCGAGGTGATTCTCAATGGCTTCTAGAATGACTTGGAAGCGAATGTGTGAGGCGTTCAGTAGGCTCCGTTCGCTTTTCGTCTTCTCAATGCTAACCGACAACCGCTCTTGTTCGTGAAGGCGCGCGAGTTGTCCCCGCAGCACCATCATTCGGCGTTGTTGATCCGAGATGTCAAGCCGGGTGCTGTGCTCCCAAGATCGCCAACCGACGAACACCTTTTTGGCCGCGATTGCGGTGGATGCAAGGGCAACGAGGAGGGCCACAACTCCTTCCCAAGGCGGAAGCCACGCCCAGCCTAAGAGCCCACCAACCCAAATCCCCAAATCTCGCCATGGCCTGACTTTCCAAAGGTGAAGAAGACTCTTGGGCAACCCCATGGCCCATCCCATCACAAAAAGGCCAATGGCCAAGTGAATGCACCCTAACCACAGCATCGTCCGTGTTATGATGAGGTGAGGCGTGCAGCGAGCATCCGTGCAGCTGTGTACGGGGAAAGCTGCCTTCCAACGACCTGGGATTCTAAGTCATCCCAAACCTCTCGGATGGAATCCGTGCTCAGAACATCGTCGAGGATCCATCGGTGCGCTTGATTTTGAAATTGTTGACTTAGTTGAGTTGCTCTTTGATGTTCCCACCAACCACTTGCTTTCCATACGTGCTCCAAGTTTTCAAGGTGCTCAACGACTTTTGCCAGACCAGCTCCTTCCAACCCGCTCGCTGTAATCACCTCCACTTCCGTTTTGTGCGGAGGAGGTGGCATCAGGTGCATGGCCGATCGGCATTGCTGCGCGGTTTGCTCTGCTGCCGTGATTTGATCTCCATCAGCTTTGTTGACAATCACCAAATCAGCCATTTCCATGATGCCCCGTTTGATGCCTTGTAAATCATCTCCCGCTCCACTGATCAGCAGAAGGAGGAATGCATCGGTCATTTCTCGGACTGCCGTTTCTGATTGACCAACCCCCACCGTTTCTACCAAAATCCGATCAAAACCTGCCGTTTCGCACAAAATGATGGCCTCTGAAGTGGCACGCGTAACTCCACCAAGCGAATCGGCTGCAGGGCTCGGCCGAACGAAGGCGTCGGGAGCTTTTACCAACTCCTCCATTCGGGTTTTGTCGCCCAATAAACTTCCTTTAGAACGCTTACTCGATGGGTCAACTGCAAGCACAGCAACCCGATGGCCCGCATCAATGAGGCATTGACCAAACCGCTCAATGAAGGTGCTCTTGCCTACACCCGGTATGCCTGTGATTCCTAGCCTCACTGCGCTCGTTTTCTCGCCAAGTGCTAAGGCCGCCTGAAGCAGCGCCTCTGCAGCTGGACGGTCCTTGGCGGAGCGGCTCTCTACCAACGTGATTCCCCTGGAAAGAGCGTCCCGATTGCCTTCGGCGATGGCTTGGGCCCATTCGCCAGGCGGGATGCTGCGTAAGTTCGCCAAGCGGATTCGCTCGGCAGCAGCAGCCCGAGCCAATTCCCTCGACTCAGTAGATTTCGCAGATGTTGGCGCCATGCCCCTAATTTAACGTTTTTGAAGCTGTAACTTCGTCTACATGACCCGACTAATTCGCTCTACCCTCTGCGCAATCGCTTGGAGTTTACCCACCTTGAGCCTGGCACAGAAGGAACCGAAAGTGCTCATCTCCGGAACCGTAACGGATGATCACGGAGGATACGTGCCTGCCGCAATGGTAGTGAACCGAAGCGCAGCTG
>DAISXU010000180.1:0-3933 GCA_036825655.1 Flavobacteriales bacterium
CCAGTCATCTGCGGTGATTTTACCGGCCGCGCGGCTGCGTTCTTTGGCCTGAGCGAGGGCGTCATCAAATCCCTTCTCATCCAATTGGTAACCCGATTCACCTGCCATGAGCGCGGTCAAGTCGACAGGAAATCCAAAGGTGTCATACAACTCAAACACATCAGCCCCGCTCAACGTCCCGCCTTTTGGAAGTGCATCCAAGCGTCCCTGAAGCAGGTCAATGCCCTTGGATAAGGTCCGCAAGAAGGCTTCTTCTTCCTCCAGAATCACGCGTTGTATCAACTCCCTCTGCGAAACCAATTCTGGAAATGCATCCCCCATGTGCCCTGCGAGCACGGGAACCAGTTGGTTCATAAAGGGTTCGTTTAGGTCAAGGAATGAATACCCATACCGCAAAGCACGGCGTAGAATTCTACGGATGACATAACCTGCCCCCGTGTTGGACGGTAGCTGCCCGTCGGCAATGCTAAAGGACACCGCTCGAAGGTGGTCTGCAATGACCCGAAAGGCCACATCTACCTTGGTGTCGGTCGCGGTGTACTTTTTTCCTGAAATGGACTCCGTTTCCACAATCATTGGACGGAATACATCGGTATCGTAGTTGGATTGTTTGCCCTGCAGCGCCATCGCCAGACGTTCCAAGCCCATTCCCGTATCAATGTGTTGAGCTGGCAAAGGTTGGAGGGAGCCATTGGCCATGCGGTTGAATTGCATGAAGACCAAATTCCAAATCTCGACCACTTGGGGGTGGTCGGCATTGACCAACTCTGCGCCAGGGGTCGCTGACCGTTGGCTTTCGCTTCTCAAATCGATGTGGATCTCGGAGCAAGGTCCACAAGGTCCTGTTTCACCCATTTCCCAGAAGTTGTCCTTCTTGCCAGCGGGCAAAATCCGCTCCTCGGCGATCCATTTTTTCCAATAGCCACGAGCTTCGGCGTCTTCCGGTAGGTTATCGCCTTCATCTCCCTTGAAGACAGTCACATACAACCGCTCAGGGTCCAAGCCGTAACGATCAACGAGTAATTCCCAGGCCCAGGCAATGGCGTCTTCTTTGAAATAATCGCCAAAACTCCAGTTTCCGAGCATCTCGAACATGGTGTGGTGGTAGGTGTCCACCCCTACTTCTTCCAAGTCATTGTGCTTTCCACTCACGCGCAAGCACTTCTGGGTGTCAGCGATTCGCGGGTGCACCACAGGGCTGTTGCCGAGGAACAAATCTTTGAACGGATTCATGCCGGCGTTGTTGAACATCAGCGTCGGATCGTCTTTGATCACCATGGGCGCAGATGGTACGATTTCGTGTCCTTTGGAAGCGAAAAAGTCCAGGAATGTTTGTCGGATAGCGCGTGATTCCATGAAGAGATAAGCGTTAAAGTGTGAAAAACCCTAAGGGGTCTTGCTTTGAGTGCGTGAAAATACATCGCACATTTGCCAAATGAAGAAGCGTTTCCACAAGATTCAGTTCAACGAGCGAACTCTCGAGTTAGAAGAGGTGCCGTTTGTATTGAGGGATTACGTCTTCTTTTTTCTGAAACGGGTGGCTGTTGTCGCAGGAATTGGTGCCTCTGCCATTTATGGTTTTGACACATGGTTCCAAAGTCCATCAGACCTGGCCAGGGATCGAGAGTTGTCATTGTTGAAAGATCAGTTGGTTTCCTTGAACGAGGATTTGAGCCAAATGGATGCAGTTTTGACTGACATTTCTCAACGGGATGATGCGATTTACCGTTCCATCTTCGGCACGGATCCGTACCCACAGCATTTGCGCAACCCAGGAGTTGGGGGAGTGGACCGCTCGAAGCACCTGAAAGGGCACACGTGGTCTGAGGATTTAATCCAGGTCACAGAAGAAGTTGCGGAGATGCAGCGCAAGCTGGTCGCGCAGAGCCGGAGCTTCGATGAGGTGTTGGATTTGGCGCGCAACAATTCTGAGTTGCTCAAGAGCATTCCAGCGATTCAACCCGTTCGAAATGAGGACTTGAAACGCATGGCGAGCGGCTACGGTTACCGCATCCATCCCATCTACAAGGTTCGGAAATTTCATTACGGTATGGATTTTTCAGCTCCTACAGGAACTGAGATCTTTGCAACGGGCGACGGCGAAGTCATCTTGGCCAAGCGCAGTTACAATGGATTTGGCCGGCACGTGATCATTCGGCATGGATTCGGATACGAAACCTTGTATGCTCACATGAGTGAAATCAAGGTGAAAAGAGGAGATCGCGTGCGCCGCGGCGATTTGATAGGATTGATTGGAAGCACAGGGACTTCGGTGGCACCGCACCTCCATTATGAGGTACATAAAGACGGGGAACGATTGAATCCTGCTCATTTTTACTTCAACGACCTGACGCCGGAACAATACGAGGAGCTCTTGATGCAGTCCGAGCAGGAGAACCAAAGCTTCGATTGAATTCGGATGTCCCCTTGGAATCTTGTATCTTGAGGGCTGATTCTGCATCCGTTAACGCATGTCTCCTTTGAACAAACCCGTAGAGAAGCGCTTCTATACCATCACCGAGGTAGCAGAGGAGTTGAGCTTGAATGCCAGCGTATTGAGGTATTGGGAGAAGGAGTTTCGGCAATTGAATCCTAGGACCAATGCACGTGGCAAGCGCTTTTATACCCGGAAGGACATCGAGCTCATCACCAAGATCCAGGAACTTGTTCGAGGGAAAGGATTCACGATTGATGGTGCGAGGCGGGTGCTCAGCGGTGAGGTCGAAGTGGAGCAACAGAAGCAGGAAGTCCCTTCGAATCTGCACGTGATTCAAAGGCTGCAAGCATTGAAAAAGAGGGTGATGGAAATTCCGGTTGAACCGGATGGTGTTACGCTCCCCAACGTCGGCTCTCCAACAAGTAGTTCTTAACGTAGTCATCGACCGCCTCCTCTAAAGTATGGAAGGGCGAATCGTATCCGATGCTTCTGAGTTTCGACAAGTCGGCCTCAGTGAAATACTGATAGGTATCCCGGATGTCCAAGGGTGTGTCGACAAATCCAATGTTTTCTTCCTGGCCCATCGAACGAAAAGTGGCTCGTGCCAAATCCAAAAATGTGCGAGCCTTCCCAGATCCTAAATTGTAAAGTCCGTTGGAGCTGGACTTGCGGTGATGCATCAACCAAGAGCACACTTTTGCAACGTCCTTGACGTAAACAAAGTCCCTGGCTTGGTGGCCATCGGCTACGCCATCGCGGTGGGAACGAAACAAGTGCATCGCACCCGAATCCCGCACCTTGTTGAAGGTGTGAAAGACGACTGAAGCCATTCTGCCTTTGTGGTATTCATTGGGCCCAAACACATTGAAGAACTTAAGTCCTGCCCAAAAATAGGGTGCGCTTTTTTGGTTCAGCGCCCACTGGTCGAAGTCGTTCTTGCTTACGCCGTAAGGATTGAGAGGCTTCAGTTGAGGAACCAAGGCATGGTCGTCGCGGTAGCCGTACTCACCTCCGCCATAAGTAGCAGCGGAGGAGGCGTAAACCAGTGGAAGACCAAATTTCACGCACCGGTTCCAAATGTCCTTGCTGTATTGGACATTGAGCTCGTCGAAAATGGCTGTACTCTGTTCGGTGGTATCGGTGCGAGCGCCAAGGTGAAAAATGAACTGAATTTGGTTTTCATTGGCGTCCAACCATTCCAGAAACGCGCTCCTCTCCACCTTGTGAGCGAACTTCAAGCTTTCTGTGTTCGAAGCTTTATCCTTTCTGGAAAAGTCATCGACAAGCACCAAATCCATGAAGCGCAACGCATTGAGGTGCGCAGCCAATGCACTGCCGATGAATCCGGCGGCCCCTGTAATCACAATCATGCTGCGAAGGTACGTCAGGGCGTATCTTTGGCCTATTCGATGAAACAGGTCTACATCACCCGTCGCGCTCGATTCAATGCTGCACACAAGCTGTGGCATGAAGACTGGAGCGAAGAGAAGAATTTT
>DAISXU010000181.1:0-3929 GCA_036825655.1 Flavobacteriales bacterium
GTTCCACTACAATTACTGAATTTCCTGCGTCGCGAAGTGCTTGCAGGCTGCCGATCAGTCGCTGGTTGTCTCGTTGATGGAGGCCAATGCTGGGTTCATCCAAAATGTAGAGCACCTCGGTTAGTTTGCTGCCTATTTGCGTGGCCAAACGGATGCGTTGTGCTTCTCCTCCAGACAGGCTACGCGAACTTCGCTCGAGCGACAGGTACCCCAGGCCCACATCATTTAAGAATCCGAGCCGTGCCCGGATTTCTTTTAGGGGCTCGCGCAGGATCGTCAAGGCCCGCTCACTTAGGCCGCTCTCTATCCCGTTGAACCAACTTTCCAATTCTCCCAAAGACATGGCTGCCAGTTCACCGATGTGTTTCCCATTCAAGCGGAATTGGCGACTGATGGCCTTTAACCTCGTGCCTTCACACGTAGGGCAAGGCTGTTTGTGGAGGAACTGGGTGGCCCAACGTTTCAGGCCTTTGGACGACGTTTGCCCAGCGGCCCGCTCGATGGTTGCGACAATCCCATCAAATGCGACGTATTCGCCTTTCACTCCCGCACGATCCAACAACTTGATCGGTGTTTCGCTGCCGTAGAGCATGGTGCCCACCAATTCATCTGGTAAGTCTGCAATGGGGGTTCTCAGGCTGAATCCGTTTGCACCGAGAAGTGCTTCCAGGATGTGCCAAGTCCGATTGGATTTCAATTCACCAAGTGGTGCGATCCCTCCTTGACGGATGCTCAAAGACTCATCAGGGATAATTAAATCCCTTCCCGCCTCTGTGATGTTCCCTAAGCCATTGCAGGTAGGGCAAGCCCCATATGGCGAGTTGAACGAGAACAAGTTGGGTTCTGGTTCTGGGTAGGATAAGCCTGTGGTCGGGCACATCAAATTGCGACTGAAGTGCCTTACGTCCTGTGCCTCATGGATGAGTACTCCCATCGCGCCTTTTCCGAGGTCAAGGGTCGTTCTTATGCTGCGCAACAACCGCTGTTCATCATCTAGCCGAATGGGCAAACGATCCACCACGAGTTCAATGTCATGGATTTTGTAGCGATCAATGCGCATTCCGGGCTCTAATTCTACGAGCTCTCCGTCGATCCGTGCCCTCACGTAGCCTTGCCTCATCACTTGCTCGAAAAGCTCTCGATAGTGGCCTTTTCGGCCGCGGACGAGAGGAGCTAGGAGAAGGACTTTTTCGCCGTGATACAATTCTAGCAGCTTGGCAAGGATTTGTTCATCGGTGAATCGAACCATGGGTTCGCCGGTTTCCAGGGAATAGGCATCCGCAGCTCGGGCGTATGCCAAACGCAAGAAGTCATGCACCTCGGTGATGGTGCCCACGGTAGAACGTGGATTCCTTGAAATCGTCTTTTGCTCGATGCTTATGACTGGGCTCAGCCCCGTGATGGTTTCCACATGCGGCCGCTCTAGCCCTCCTATAAACTGGCGTGCATAGGCAGAAAAGGTCTCTAAATAGCGCCTCTGGCCTTCTGCGTACAGGGTGTCGAATGCCAAGGAGGACTTGCCACTGCCGCTAACTCCAGTGATGACCACGAGTTGGTTCCTAGGAATCACAACGTTGATGTTCTTCAGGTTGTGTTCCTGAGCACCTGTAACGCAGATGGAAGGGCCGTTCAAGTCCGATGGAGTGGGCATGATTTCGTTATTCTCCCAACTTAACCTCCTTCGCTTTGACAATGTTCCAACCCAATGCTGCAACCGTCAAGGTTGTCAAGGGGCTGATCCAATTGAAGATGCAGTAGGGGAGGTAGGTCCAAGTAGAAATGCCCAAGATCCCACTTTGTGCAACCCCGCATGTATTCCATGGGATGAGCACACTTGTGACTGTTCCTGTGTCCTCCAACGTGCGAGACAAATTCTCGGGTGCCAATCCTTGCTCTTGGTAAGCAGTCTTGAACATGTTTCCTGGCACTACAATCGCTAGGTATTGATCAGATGCGAGTACATTGAATGCCAGACAGGTCCCAGCCGTTCGTGAGATCAACCCGAATGTTGATGCCACACCGTTGAGCAGGGACTCCGTTATGCGGAGAAGCAATCCGGTGGCTTCCATGATGGCACCGAAAACCATCGCACAAAGTATGAGCCAAACGGTATTGAGCATTCCAGACATGCCTCCGCTGGTTAGGAGTTCATCGGCCAAAGCATCACCCGTAGCAATGGCGGTATCTCCATACATGGCTTGGAAGACAGCTCTGTACCCAGCGCCAATCGACGTGGTTGCTTCCCCTGCTCGTCCGAGTTCCATGACGATTTGCGGTTGAAATACCAGGGCAGTCAGGGCACCCAAGAGAACCCCAATGGTCAAGGCCGGAGCTGCGGCAACTTTGCGAGCAATGAGCACAATTACGGCTACCGGAGCAATGAACAACCCCAAGTGAATGTGGAAGGCCTCTTGCACGGCTTCTCCAAATCCAGAAGCCAATTCCACAGAGTCGTTGCTGGCAGCCCCACCTCCAAATCCTGCAATTAGAAAAACGATGAGCGCGATGAGGATGCTGGGAACCGTGGTATACATCATGTAGCGGATGTGCGTGAACAAATCCGTGCCTGCAACGGCTGGGGCAATGTTGGTGGTGTCGCTTAAAGGAGACATTTTGTCACCAAAGTAGGCCCCCGATATGATGGCTCCGGCAACCCAGCCTTCATGAAGTCCCAAGGCATGACCAATTCCCATGAGGGCCACTCCAACGGTGCCGACAGTCCCCCAGGAAGACCCTGTAGCCAGTGAAAGAACTGCACATATCACACAAGCCGCAAAGAGGAAAATCCCCGGCTCAAGCACCATCAATCCGTAATGGATGAAGGCTGGAATGATCCCGGCTATGAGCCAAGTTCCGGCCAAAGCCCCAATGAGCAGCAAGATCAACAACGCTTCGCTGGTCGATGCGATGGTGGAACCGATTTTCTGGGCCATTGCATCCCAGGTGGTGCCGAAGGAAATGCCTATGGCACCTGCAACGGTTGCTGCAATCAACATGGCGATTTGGTTAGAACCATAGGAGCTGTCCTCACCAAAAATGGCAACGTCTGCAGCCAATAAGGCAACGAGAACGACGACTGGGATCAATGCCCAAAATAAGGAAATTCGTTTCATGAGGATTGCTTATTTCTTTCTGTTCGTCGGTTCCAAACTGCAAGCAGCGCCCCAAGTGTCATCAGGATGACGCCAAGCCAAAGCACGTTGATCATCGGGAATATTGCGGCTTGCATGACAACAAAGTCTCGCCGGACGCTTTCGTGCTCCCAAACGGTCCACTCGATCAGCTCTTCCGTGGGATCAAATCGATCGATGCGGAACTTCAATCCCCATTCCTCCGCCACGTAGAGGTCTGGAATGATTAAGCTGTCTCGGACAATGTACAAAGGTTCATGCACCGCAACCTTGCCGCGATCCTTGAGGGAAATGCACGCGGCCAAGGCCAAGTCCTTCTGCAACAAACCCAACTCAGGGCGTTCCTCGTCTCTGATGGACCGCAGTGAATCCAATTTGACGAGCACGCTGCCCAGCAGCACGCTATCTCCGAGTGAAATCGTGGACTCACGACCGCCTAACCAACCCTCTTCATCTGTTTCTGGAGGTGAAACTCGGCCCCACTTGATGTGGGTGTACAGGTCCTTTTCAAACCAATGCCGCGTATCGGGTTCCGGTGCGTTGCCCATGCGCTCGTTGAGCTGAATGCGAGGATGCAACGTAAACAGGAAATCTCCTACCACCCCTGGTTCCCATCGTTTCGCCTCCCTCGCCTGACGTTGGTTGGGAAACGGCACAAATTGCCATTTCTCCTCCATGTCTTCTTCAAAATGATCCGAGGCGTTGTGATGTGCGATGCACTGAAAGACCATTCCATCGATCAAGACGACTTCACCTTCTTCAAAATGTTTGGGTTTTGAATCGAAGTAATCCATTTGG
>DAISXU010000182.1:0-3164 GCA_036825655.1 Flavobacteriales bacterium
TAATCCAGCAAAATCAAGGGGTTTTAATATCATGTTCTTGTTATTAACAACAACTCAATCACCCCTGTGAAAAAAACCAACGCCTACTCAATCCGGGAGGATTTTATTTGGATTCAATATCCCCGTCGGATCAAACGATGCCTTGATGGCTCGCATGAGTTCAATTTGCGCTGGGGGGAATGCCAAATCCATGTACGGCTTTTGCACCCACCCTATCCCATGTTCCCCACTAAGCGTCCCTCCCATTTGCACCACCTCCGTAAAAATTTCACGAATGGCCCATGGCAACTGTTCGTCCCAATCGGCATCGGACATGTCATCTTTGAGGATGTTCACATGCAAGTTGCCATCGCCCGCGTGCCCATAGCAAATGCTTCTGAATCCATACCGAGTCCCTATGGATTTTACCGATTCGAGCAACTGCGGCAAAAGGCCTCGCGGAACAACCGTGTCTTCCTCTTTGTATGTACTGACCGACTTGACGGCTTCGCCTACTCTTCTTCGCAAAAACCAAAGTTTGTCCTTCGATGCCTCATCATCTGCAAAAAGCGGCTCTCCTGCTCCGCTCCTTTCCAATACAGGAAGCAACGCCTCGACCTGCGGCATCAGAGCATCCGGCGTGAAACCATCGACTTCAATGAGCAAGTGCGCCTCGACCTCTTCATTCAGGAAGAGCGAATGATCTCCGGTGAAGTCCTGCGCCAAAGCCACCGCCGCCCGCTCCATGAATTCCAATGCCGAGGGCTGAACGCCCGCCTGAAAAATCAACGAAACTGCAGCGCATGCATCGGAAGCCGATCGAAATGGCACCCACAACAGCGCGTTGTATCGAGGCCATGGAAGCAGCTTCAAAGTCGCTTCCGTGATGACTCCCAAGGTTCCCTCGCTCCCGACCATCAATTGGGTCAAGTTGTACCCTGTGCTGTTCTTCAAGGTGTTGGCGCCCGTTCGGATGACTTGTCCATCCGCCAGCACCACTTCCAAATTGAGCACCCAGTCCTTCGTAACACCATACTTCACGGCACGAGGTCCACCGCTGTTTTCAGCAAGGTTCCCGCCGATGGTGCAGCTGCCGCGGGAGGCAGGATCAACGGCATAAAAAAGGCCATGTTCCTGAACCCGCTCTTGCAGCTCTTGAACGATTACACCTGGTTGAACACGCACTTGGTGGTTGACCAAATCCACCTCAACCACCTCATTCATGCCACGAAGTGAGAGGGCAATGCCCCCTTTCACTGCGAGCGCTCCACCTGAAAGGCCTGTGCGCGCGCCGCCGGGCGTCACTGGAATTCCGTGACGATGTGCTATTTGCATGGTCGCCACCACATCTGCCCGCGTTCGCGCCAAAACCACCACCTCAGGCAAAAAGTGCAGATCTTCCGTTTCATCCTGTGCGTGAGCCTGCCTCGCTTCCTGGTCGAAAGCAACAGCAGCGCCGAGTTGCTCCTTGAGCTCTTCAATCCAATCCAAGTTTTCCACAACCCCAAACATACGGCCCACATGCCACCACCAAGTTCACCAGTCAACGTGTATATTGCCCACACTTGAAAATGATCATGCAGAAAAAGAACTTGATGGCCTGGTGCCTGGCCACGTGCCTCATCACGATCGCAGCGCCACTAGCCCTTGCACAAGGCGACCAACAATTTTCCAACGAGAAAATTTGGTTCAGCAGAACCTTTCCTCAGCAATACGTTTGGGGCATTCGTTCCATGGCTGATGGCCTGCACTATACCCGCCTCGAGTATGATAACGAAGTAGGAAGTCAAATTGTTCAATATGCCTACAAAACAGGCGAGCCTACAGCTACTTTGTTGACGAGTATCGAGGCCTTTGGCGATGCGAGCGTGCGCATGGATGACTACACTTTTTCAGCGGATGAGTCCAAGTTGTTGTTGATGACAAACCAAACGTCGATCTACCGCCACAGCTTCACCGCGGATTATTTCATTTTCGATCGCGGCGGCAAAGATTTGGCACGCCCCTTGTCCTCTGCCGAGTTGGGTCAGCAAAGGTTGGCTGTTTTCTCGCCTTCTGGCAATCAGGTCGCCTTTGTTCGTGAAAACAATGTGTTCATTGCCGATGGCCAAACGGAAATCCAAGTGACCGAGGACGGGGCGATCAATTCCATCATCAACGGAGCGACGGATTGGGTCTACGAGGAAGAATTCGGGGAAGACAATGGCTTGTTCTGGGCGCCTGATGGGAACCGATTGGCTTACTACCGATTCGACGAGTCGGCTGTGCGCGAGTTCAGCATGCCCGTTTACGGCGACCTGTATCCAGCCCCGTACACCTTCAAGTACCCGAAGGCGGGTGAAGTGAATAGCGACGTGAGCATTCACGTTTACGATTTGGCATCGGACAAAAGCCGACAAGTGAACCTCCCTGACGTGGAGTACATTCCGCGCATCCAATGGACTCACACCGCCTCCGCACTGGCCGTGCTTACGATGAACCGCCATCAAAACGATCTCGGCATTCTGCTGGCAGATTGCTCGGCCAAGTCCATGACCATCCCGACTACGGAAGGCTACCGGGAACAGTGCGACACGTACATCGACATCACGGACAACCTCACCTTCCTTTCGGATGGCACTGGATTCGTTTTGACCAGCGAACGCGACGGTTACAATCACCTGTACAAATTTGACTTCACGGGTAAAGCGCAACAACTCACCACCGGCGCGTGGGATGTGGTGGAAGTGTCTGGGTACGACGAAAATCGGAACGAAATCTACTTCACTGGATCCATGAATGGAGCGACGCAAAAGCATTTGGCCCGGGTCAACCTCAGTGGCCAGATGACCGTCCTCGATGATCGCCCTGGAACCCATTCGGCGACGTTTTCGAACACCTATGCCTACCGCATCCACACCCACCAAGATGCCAACACTCCGCCGACTTACACCCTGGTCAACCGGAAAGGAAAAACCATCCGGGTGCTCGAAGACAATGCTGAACTTAAGGAAGTGTTGACGCAATACAATGTGCAGCCGAAGACGTTCTTCACCTTCACCAACAGGGAAGGCACCGAACTCAACGGTTGGATGATCAAACCCGCCAACTTCGACGCCCAAAAACCCCATCCAGTTTACGTAAACATATACGGCGGTCCCGGTTCTAACATGGTGGAGGACCGTTGGGGCGGCGCCAACCATTAC
>DAISXU010000182.1:3174-3924 GCA_036825655.1 Flavobacteriales bacterium
ACTGGCACCAACTCCTTGCCCAAGAAGGGTACATTGTCGCGTGCGTCGACCCACGTGGCACCCAATTTCGGGGACGGGAATTTGAACACAGCACGTACAAGGAGCTCGGAAAACTCGAAACCGAAGACTTCATCGACTTTGGTCGTTGGCTGGGCGAACAACCTTATGTGGACGCGAATCGCATCGGAATCCAAGGATGGAGTTACGGTGGTTTTGAGACTTTGCTTTGCATGACAAAAGGTGCCGACGTGTTCAGCGCGGGCATCAGCGTAGCTCCGGTCACGAACTGGCGGTACTACGACACGATTTATACCGAACGTTTCATGCAGACTCCCGAGGAAAACGCAAGCGGGTACGACGACAACAGCCCCGTGTTTTTTGCGGATTTATTGGAAGGCGATTTGCTCCTTATCCATGGCAGCGGGGACGACAATGTGCATTTCCAGAACTCGATGGAAATGGTGAATGCCTTGGTGGCGGCGGGAAAGGATTTTGACTTCTTCGCCTATCCGGACAGAAACCACGGCATCTATGGAGGCAACACGCGGTTGCACCTGTTCGACATGATGCTGGACTTTGTGAAAGAAAACCTTTGAGCCAAGTTTTGGCCTACAAATAGCAACAATTTATACCGATGAGATACCTTTTGAAAAAACTGTTTGGTGGGCTCATAGCCAGGCATCCACAGGGTCTGATGACCCTGTTCTTCTCCGAAATGTGGGAGCGCTTCTGCTACTACGGCATGCGCGT
>DAISXU010000183.1:0-3908 GCA_036825655.1 Flavobacteriales bacterium
CAATACACCAATCAAGCCGCCATAAGCCGCTTCTGGAGAAAATGCACTTGAAATGATGAGCGCGAAGGCTCCGGGAATCGCTGAGAAGTTTGCGAACAATACCACCAGAGCTCCCAGTACATATATCCCAACCATGAAAGGGACGACCTTATCCGTGACTTTGGCGATGCTCTTGATGCCGCCAATGATGATCAAGCCAACTAAAATGGCCATGATCACTCCAAAAATCCAACTTTGGCCCATCAGGAATGACGCTTCTCCGCCCGTGACTTCAATCAATTGCTTGGTAGCTTGGTTGATCTGTACCATGTTTCCTCCACCGAAACTACCTCCAATGCATGCGATGGCAAATAACACCGCCAAGACCTTGCCGAGGCGCACCTTGCCTTGTTTTGCCAATCCATCCCGCAAGTAATACATGGGACCGCCTGAGACCGAACCATCTTCATTTTCCTGACGATACTTTGTTCCCAGTGTGCATTCGATGAATTTGGAACTCATCCCGAGCAATCCCGCCACAATCATCCAGAAGGTAGCTCCGGGACCTCCCAGCGAAACCGCGAATGCCACTCCGGCGATGTTGCCCACTCCCACGGTTCCACTCAATGCTGCCGTCAACGCTTGAAAGTGACTTACTTCCCCAGCATCGTTGGGGTCATCAAATTTTCCCCGCACCACATCAAGGGCGTGTCCGAATGCACGAATGTTGATGAACTTGAAGTAAAACGTAAAAAAAATAGCCCCAAACAACAGCCAAATCAATACGAAAGGAACCTGCAACCCATCACCAAACGAAACCGTGAAGAAAATGACCTTCATAATCGCATTCGTCAGCGGCTCCATCACAGCATTGATTTGCTCATCAACCGTTGCGGCAGAAGCAGTTGTGGAAACAAAAGAAGCAGCCAAGGCTGTCAAAAATTGGAAAAGACGTTGCATAAGTTGCGGGGTTTTAATCGTATTGCCCCGAATATACAAATGAAGAACTTCTAGACCGGCAACTCAAACAGGAGTTTGTATTCCGAGGTATTCATTCAACGAACGTATCTGCTCAGCATCACCGAGCACAAAAAGCTTCATGGTTTCATGCAGCTCCGTCTTGGGCGATGGATTGATGACCATTTCGCCGCTGGCGCGCCGCAACCCAATGACATTGACACCAATGCGGTTGCGCGCATCAATTTCTTCCAATGTTAAACTCCGTAGGCTTTCAGGAAGTTGTTGTACTTCGACCTCTTCGAGGTTGACTTCATCACCACCTTGAATGCGAATGTGGTCTAAAAACTCCACAACATCCGGAATGGCCACGAGCGAAGCCATGTGCGCTCCGCCCACCTGGTCAGGCATGATCACATTATGGGCACCGGCCACGCGTAATTTGCTCACAGCATTCAATTGGGACGCACGGCTGATGATGAGGATGGCTTTGCGTCGTTCGCGCACCGCCAAAACAACGTAAAGATTTTGAGCATCGTCAGGCAATGTTGTAATCACCGCTCGGGCCCGATCCAAGCCGGCATTGATGAGGTTTTCATCGCGTGTTGCGTCTCCAGACAAGACATGAAGGCCTTTCTTCTGCAGCGCCTTTACAAGTGAAGGATCTGACTCAATGACCACGACATCGGTGCCGTGATCTTGTAATTCTTCCACTGCCTTCTCTCCAACTCTGCCGTAGCCACAGACGATAACGTGTTGATCCATTGCTTTCATGATGCGTTTGATTCGTTTGTTTCTGATCCTTTCACGGTAGTCACCTTCGAGGAAAAATTGACTGACGGCTGTCACTGCAAACGTAAACGTCCCCAGCGAACTGACCACCAAGAGCGCCGTAAACATCATTCCTTCCTCGGACAAGGGACGGACTTCCCCAAATCCGACTGTCGAGACCGTAATGACCGTCATATAGATGGCCTCAATCCACGTGTAGTTCTCCAACCATACAAAACCTAGACTGCCCAAACAGAGCACGCTGACAATGGACACCCCCGCTATTCTTATGCGACTAGCCAGATTCATTCGTTGCCTTGCTTGGCTCGAATTTTCGCGGCCATCTCCTTCTGAAGCGAGGATGCTGCCGTTCGAGCGGCGGATGCAAAATCAGCTCCATCAGATGCGTATAAAACGCTCCTTGACGCGTTGATAAGCAAACCGCATTGGTCATTCCATCCTGCCTCTAATACCGCTTGTAGGTTTCCACCTTGAGCACCGACGCCGGGAACCAGAAAGAAGTTTTCGGGCGCGAGCTCGCGTGACCTTGCGATGGAGTCGGGTCGCGTGGCACCGACGACAAACATCAATTGGTCGGGTGAACCCCACTCTTGCGATCGCATGAGAACGCGTTCAAAAAGAGGAGGCGAACCGTGAAATTCGAAATCTTCAGCGCCAGAATTGGAAGTCAAGGCAAGCAAAATGGTCCAATGATTGGGATACCCATCCATGAATGGCGTCACGCTATCAGATCCCATGTACGGCGCAACAGTCACCGCATGTGCGCCCAGTTCATCAAACATAGCTTTCGCGTATCGCCTAGCCGTATTTCCAATATCCCCGCGCTTGGCATCCGCAATAACCATGCACTCATCTGGAATGCATGCGATAATTCTGCGCAAGGCGACCCATCCCGACTCACCATACTGTTCAAAAAAGGCCAAATTTGGCTTGAAGGCCACAGCCAGATCATGCGTGGCCTCCACAATGGACATGCAAAAACGCTCCATGGCCTGCACACCTTCTCCACAATGGCTGGGGATCCGCTCAACATCCGGATCAAGTCCGATGCACAAACATGACTCTTTCGCTAAAATTTGGGCGTAGATGTCGTCTCGGTTCTTCATGGCTGCAAATTAATTCTGGGAGGCGAGAAGTTCAGCTTGTTCCGCCATCCGAAGTGCCTCGATTACAGGAGTCAATTCTCCGCCCAAGATAGCGGGCAAGGCATGGGAAGTAAAATGAATGCGATGATCGGTTACGCGCCCTTGCGGAAAATTGTAAGTCCTGATTTTCGCTGATCGATCTCCGGTACTCACCAATGATTTGCGCTTTTGCGCTTGCTCCGCGGCGATTCGCTCCCGCTCTCGTTCGAAAAGCCTTGTTCTCAAAACCGTCAGGGCATGCTCGTAGTTTTGGTGTTGCGAGCGACCGTCTTGGCACTCAACCACAATTCCCGAAGGCCCGTGCGTCAGCCTCACCGCTGATTCCGTTTTATTGACGTGTTGACCGCCAGCACCACTCGCACGGAACGTGTCCCTGCGGATGTCGCTGACATTCAAGTCAACATCCACCGATTCGGCAACCGGTAAAACCGCTACGGTTGCAGCGCTCGTGTGCACCCGTCCTTGGGATTCTGTATCGGGCACCCGCTGTACACGGTGCACGCCACTCTCAAATTTCAACCAACCGTATACACCTTCTCCTTCCACCCGAGCGACGACCTCTTTGAACCCTCCGGCAGTCCCTTCATTGGCATTTACCAAACTCCACGTCCATCCTTTATCGATGCAATGCTTTTGGTACATCCGGAAAAGGTCACCCGCAAAAAGTGCCGCTTCGTCTCCCCCGGTTCCAGCTCTGAATTCAATCATAACGGGTCGGTCGTCGACTTCATCCCTCGGCAACAACATGATTTTCGCAGCTTCATAGGCCTCTGCCAATTTGCGCTGCAGCTCAGGACGTTCCTCCAGGGCCAGTGTTTTATAATCTTCGTCGTCTCCCGCGAGCCACTCTTCGGCTTGATCAAGGTCCTTCTCCAGTGAAATCACATGTTCCTGATGCACGACAATGTGCTCAAGTCGTTTGTATTCCCTCATCAAATCACGGTAGCGCCGGGCATCTTTGATCACCTCAGGATCGCCCACCAACTTCTCCACTTCCCGGTATCGGTCGGCAATCGAGGACAATTTTTGCGTAAG
>DAISXU010000184.1:0-3894 GCA_036825655.1 Flavobacteriales bacterium
ACTGGGAAACGACCGCGTTGTAAGTGCAGGAGGAACCCAATGGATGGACAGCGGCTCTGGAATCGTTCACAGCGAACGGCCCGATGTGGCGCTTGCCGAAACTGGCGGTTTACTTGAGATCATTCAGTTTTGGATAAATACGCCAAGGGCGCACAAAATGTCTAAGCCCGCCTACCACCCACTGACTGCTCTGGACACTCCCACTTGGGAAGACGGAGGCTGGACGGTCTCCTTGGTGCATGGCGAATGGAACGGCAACCGTTCTCCGATTGCTGCTACGCATCCACTTCGCATTGCGAACCTAACAGGTGAACCAGGCGATCAAACGACCGTACCTCTTCCTTCAGGTTGGGTAGGCGCACTGTATGTGCTAGACGGCAGCATCACCTTGGGAGGCCATACGGCTATGGGAAAACAAATGCTGGTCATCGACTCCGTCAACTTGGACGAAGAACTTGAACTGGCTTGTGTGGACCGAGCGAGGGTGCTCTTTTTGAGCGGCGGACCATTCAACGAACCGGTTGTAACCCACGGACCCTTCGTCATGTCCACTCCTATGGAAATCAACGAAGCCATCCGGGATTACCAAACGGGAAAAATGGGGCGGTTAATCGAAAACTGAATTAAAAATTAGTTCTCCCGCTCGATGACCACCTGCTTGCGAATCACGCGAGGCCTCTCAGTTTCAGCATCCACCTCCACGCTGACATCAATCTCATCCCCATTCTGAACAACAACGACTTCACCTCCGGGGATGGAGAATGAGGTATCGCCTTCAAACGCCTCCAATTCCGCTGTGATGACCTCGATGTTCTCGAGGGAAATGGGCCTATCCGTTGAGCAACCTTGATGTCCGCAAGGAGCTGTTACCCGACCGATGGAGAAGCCAATGCCCGCAAATGCGATGCAAAATAAAACAGTTGTTGAATCAGCTTTCATGTTTTCATGATTTGATGGAACGATGAATCAAGGTAGGTTTCCTCTCCAATCCCTAACTTGCCATTCAGAATCCAATGCAGGTTATGGGCCACAAATTAAAACTACTTTCGTCCTTGTTGGTAACGGTTTGCATCGCGGCCAACGCACAAGCGCAGGAGGCGAACATCGCACACATTTGGAACGAACAAGTTTTGGATGGAATTCGCAATGATTTTGCGCGTCCGACGGTACATGCGAGAAATTTATTGCACACTTCCATTGCCATGTATGACGCGTGGGGAGCATACGACAACGGTTCGTCGTTGCCATTTTTCTTAGGTACCACTTTCGGAAATTACACATGCCCTTTTGATGCTGATGCGCTGCTGATTCCGGATACTCCTGAGGGAATTCTCGCTGCTCAATCTGAAGCCATCAGCTATGCGGTTTACCGAATCATGCTCCAGAGGTTTTCGGATTCTCCGGATGGTGATTTGACCCTTGCCAACATGGAAGCCCAAATGGCAGCATTGGGCTACCCTCCTTCGTTTACCTCAACGGATTATCAAAACGATGGACCTGCAGCACTTGGCAACTACATCGCCCAGGAGATCATTGCCATGGGATTGAATGACGGATCCAACGAGGCGAACGGTTACAGTCCGCTCTGCTATTCCCCCATCAACCCCAACATTCAACCAGAATTGGCAGGAAACCCAGACATCGTCGACCCCAACCATTGGCAAGCCATCGAACTCACTTTGTTCATTGACCAATCAGGCAACGCTTCCACTGAGGTACCCGAATTCGTGGGCCCTGAATGGGGAAGCGTCACCCCTTTCGCACTGGACTCTGCGGATTTGGAAGTGCTCAACCGAGGCGGTTGTGACTATTCCGTTTGGATGAATCCCGGGGCTCCAGCCTACATCGACACGGTGAATGGCTTGGCATTGGAAGATCCCTACAAGTGGAATTTTGCGTTGGTATCAGTTTGGGGCTCGCACCTCGCACCGACCGATGATGTCATTTGGGACATCTCCCCAGCAGGCATTGGAACGGATGGGAGTTTTGTTACAGACCCTGCAGATTTTTCTGACTTCTACAACTTTTTTGAAGGAGGACACAGCACGCCGGGGCATGCCATCAACCCGATTACAGGTGAGCCTTATGAGCCCAACCTCGTTCACCGGGGGGATTACGCACGGTCCATTGCTGAATTTTGGGCCGATGGCCCCGATTCAGAAACACCTCCAGGGCATTGGTTTACGTTGCTCAATGACATCATGGACTACCCAGAGTTCGATCCCCGCTGGCGAGGGCAAGGCCCCGTCATTCCTGACTTAGAGTATACCGTGAAGGCCTATTTAACCCTCGCAGGAGCTATGCACGACAGCGCTGTGGCGACGTGGAGTGTGAAGGGGTATTACGACTACGTTCGTCCTGTTTCAGCGATCCGCTACATGGCCGGACAAGGTCAAAGTTCAGACCCCACTCTTCCGAATTATTCCCCAGCTGGCATCCCCCTCATTCCAGGGTACATCGAAGTGGTGGAAGCCGGTGATCCTTTGCAGGGACTCCAAGGCGAGCACATTGGAAAAATCAAGCTCTACACTTGGCGCGGACCAGACTACGTAACCGTTCCCTTGATCGATGAAGCAGGCGTTGGTTGGATCCTTGCAGATTTCTGGTGGCCTTATCAACGACCGTCCTTTGTAACCCCGCCGTTTGCAGGCTATGTCAGCGGACATTCGACGTTCTCTCGGGCTGCGGCTGAAGTGCTGACGTTGATGACTGGCAGCAATTACTTCCCTGGTGGCCTCGGTACTTGGCACATCGAGGCGAATGAATTCTTGGTGTTCGAAGATGGCCCCTCCGAAAGCTTCGATTTGCAGTGGGCCACTTACCAAGATGCCGCCAATGAGAGCGCGCTTTCTCGGATTTGGGGAGGCATTCACCCGCCCATGGACGACGGACGAGGCCGACAGATTGGCATGGCTGTGGCCGCATCTGCTTTTTGCAAAGCGGAGTCTTTTGTCTTTCCTGAATGGGCCATGGATTGCGGCGATGGATTTCTTCCAAGCACGGATTGCGCGGGAGACTTCAATGGTGATGGAATGCGTGCGCTCGATGATTTGCTCCTGCTTCTCGGGGCCTATGGCAATGCTTGGACAGGTCCTTATGACTTGGACAACAGCGGACTGGTTGGATCAACGGATGTGTTGGACTTCCTGACTTTGTTTAGCTCATTTTGTGATTGACCGTGCGGAAGGTCAGGTTCACCCGGGGTTGAATGATGCGCTTGGAAGCTGGCAATTGATGTTGCCAATGCTCTTGAAAAGCGCCATCCATGACCAACAGGGAACCTGAAGGGAGCACGCATTGAATTTTCTCCCTGGATTGCACATGCCGCATATCAAACCTTCTGGGCACACCAAAGCTCACGGAGGCAATGACAGGGCGTGGCCCCAATTCTCGCTCGTTGTCCCGATGCCAGCCCATTCGGTCGTTTCCAGATCGGTACAAGTTGAGCAAAACGGAATTGAATTCGGACGACGGCAAAAAATGCCTCAAACGCTCCTTGATCGAGAGGAGTTGTGCGCCCCACGGCTCCGGTTGGTGAGTTACGCCAGCATATGTGTAAAGGGAATCGGCGTCTCCATGCCAGGCAACCCTGCGAGGCACTTCGTGGATTTTCCCGAACATGGCAATCGATTCCGTCTGCCATTCAATGCCATCCAGTAATCCTTGCAGGTGCGCTTCCGCCTCGACCGGGTTGAATGCTTCTTCCCAAAGCCTGACCCGACCCTGTTCGCTGTCAAGCAATACTCGAGGGTTCTCTGTTCCGTTTGCGTGCATCTTGGACGACTTCCATTGAAAATGCCCAGCAAGGATGCTGGGCATTTTTCTAAGTTGCGGGGGCCAGACTCGAACTGACGACCTTCGGGTTATGAGCCCGACGAGCTACCAACTGCTCCA
>DAISXU010000185.1:0-3840 GCA_036825655.1 Flavobacteriales bacterium
GGGCCTGTTGTTCTCCATCGAGGTACAATAATTTACTAATGACGCCCATAGAATCTAGTCCTGCAGGCTGCCAGCTCTCTCCTCCATTCAAAGATCGAAAAACCCCAGCACCGATGCGAGGGAAGCTGCTAATTTGCGGATCTCCCGTAGCAAGAAACATGCGTTCCGGGTAGTTCGGATGAAAAACCAAATCGCCAGTGGACATCGCGGGCAAGTCTTCGGTAAGGCATATCCATTCATCGTCTCCGGGGGTCATCCATAATCCTCCAGAACTGCTGCCTGCAAAGAATTGAAAAGGTTCGGAGGGGTGTTGTTGAATGAAATTAAAACGTCCACCAATGTTATTTGGTCCTTCGGTTCGCCAGGCTCCATCGATCAAACGTGCATTTGAAAGAACCTCTTGATCATGCGTCCAGCGCTCCATGCTTTTCCATTTTCGACTCGCTTCATCGGCGTTCCACACGTCCGCTGGATACGACCATTTCCATGCCTCTGCCAGTGCGGGACGCATTTTTTTGTGCACGGATGTAACCTGTTTTGCAGGTTCTTCTGGATGCACAATGGCATATCGGCTGTGGGCTGCAAAAAGGATCAAAAAACAGGCGAGAATGCCGGTCAATGTGCGCAGTACTTTCATGCAGGTAAGATAAGGTTTATCGAATCAAGGCAATCGATCCTTCCATGCTCTGAACCTCGTAATTGTCTCCCCGCAGCACTGCGCGGTAGAAGTAAATCCCATTGGCCGCGAAATGCGTTCCACCATTCACATCACCCATCCAGAAAGCGTGTTTGTCTTGCGTTTCGAATACCAGGTTTCCCCAGCGGTCGAAAATGTGCAGTTCAAACGACTTGACTGCATCGTTGCAAACGATTTTCCAGGCATCATTTCGGCCGTCTTGATCAGGACTAAAGGCATTCGGTGCGTAGGCTGTAATCCCTTCATCAAGCGCAATGCTCCGGCATTCTACAGCCGTGCAACTGAGCTCATCAGTTACCTCCAAACAGACTTCAAATAAATCAGTGCCAACATTGTTGAGTTGGACTTCGACTTCGATTCCATTGGTTTGAATCGCTCCTCCAATGTCCCAATCATATGCGAAGTTCGTGTTGGCGCCACTGGCCGTGAGTGTTATGAATTCGTCGAATAAACTAGGGTTGGCCGGGTTGGTCTGAAAATTTGCCTCGGGAGGCGAATTCAAACACAGTAACTCGGCGGCTTGAGCCGTATTGGTGCATCCTGAGTTTCCGAACACAGTATGACTCAATTCAAAGCAGCCTCCTTCGGGGATTTCAAAGGTGGAGGAATTGCAGTCAAAACTAACGGTGGAACCGTTTTGAGAATAGGACCATTGGCAATCGGTCGCATCGGGGTTTACGGGTGCGGAACAAATAACCGTTGCAGGGGCACAGGAACTTTCCGTTGCGAATTCAAAATTGGCATCGGGCAGTGGGATGATTAGTATGCTTTGCGTCGTATTCGAACCGCAAGCTCCTGGAATGCTGTAGAGAATATCGAGCGGTCCGGTGCCTGCTGCACTGGCGTCAAAATCTCCGTCGCTGTTGAGGCAATTGGAGCAGGAAGAGAGCCAATCGCCCCCTGAAACGTCTGGAGTGAGTTCTACAATGGGGGCATTGGCGCACAACGAACTTGGCAAGGAGAAGGCACTGCTCAGATTCGGTGTCACGGTAAACGAACCATTCGATGCACTCGGGCAAAGACCATCGATGGAATATGTGACCTGCCAATTGCCTACTCCAGCAAGTTCGGCATCGAACAGACCACTAGCGTCGGCACATGTGCCACATTCCGCGTTCCAAGTCCCGCCAATTTCATCCGCAATCATGAGCACCTCACCTTCTCCTTCGCATGCCGTGAAGTCATTGAAACTGGAGCTAGGCGTTAAAATGACTTCAATGATTGCGGAAGCTGATGTGGCGCAAGGGCCGGAAGAATTGTAACTGACCTCTATGTTGCCTGCTGCAGCCCCTTGCGCATCGAAATTGCCGGAGTTCGTCAGGCAATAGGGACAATCCGCACTCGACCACTCGCCTGAATAGGTGTCATCAGTCGAGAGATCGATTGGGGAGTCGGTCGAGCATACAAATGCGGGAGCGGATATGACCAGTCCCACTGGCGTGGCTACTTCCAGTTCTATGGCATCGCTGACCATTGGACAACCATTGTTCGATCCCCCTAAGGTGTAAATTCCTTCATCTGAGGAAGCGACGGGAGAGAGCGTCAATTCTTCGGCATTGACTTCGGAACCGTCGGGCAAGGTCCATGTCCAAAGGGCTCCGGGAAACGCTTGATCGGGACTGAGGGTCCAATCCAAACCAGCACAGGCCGATTCGATAGGGGAGTCAAAATCGACAATGACTGTTTCGTTTACCACTACATTGAACGTTGCCGCTGCGGAAGCACAATCATTCGTGCTCACCACCAATGAGTACGATCCGGCATCACTCAAATTTGCGCCGCTCCAGTTGACAACGCTGTCGGTTGCGAGCACATTGCCATCGGCATCTAGCCAATTCCATTCATCCGCTTCGGTCAATGCGACCCAGTTCCAATCGTCGCCCTCGCATAAATCCGTCATGGCCATGACGGAAGGTGTGCCCGGTTGCTCATTGATCACGAGCGCTATCGTGTCCGGTAAGATTTCACATCCGTTGACGATGCCAGAGACGATGTACAAGCCCGTGTCGGCCATGGTGATAGGCCCAAACGAGATCGCGTCTCCTGAATCTGTGAATCCGTTGGGTCCTTGCCAATCGTAGGTCGCTCCAAGAATGGGGCTGCAATAAAGTTCCGCTAATTCTCCCTCGCAGAGGTTGTCGTCTGTGAGGAAGGTTTCGTGTTCAAATTGCGTAAACGCACTGAAAAAACCGTACCGTGTGCCGCTTGCGGCACCGCCGTTAATGATGCCAAGGTGAAATTTGGAGGAAGCATTTTCAATCCGTGAGGCGCCTCCCGTTGGAATGAATCCGGTGGCGGTGATGTTGGCATATTTCCATGCACCCGCCGTTCCTGGGACATCCGAAAACACGCCCGCGCCCACGTTTGCAGCAGAGCCGTTCAGGAGGAAATCGCCTTCCCCACCCGAAGGGACAATAATTTTCATTCCAAAAAACTCCGAAGTAGAACGCACAAAAGCTACTTCATTTGAACCGGTGCATGAGATGGGAGGAAGAATGGCTTGGCCCACTTCACAACCAAAACCCGTAAGATGCAATGCAATGACAGGCGCGCTTGTCTCGTAATAGCCCGTGGTGCCTGTGAGGTTGTGGCTGAAGGTCTCGCCCGTATTCAGGGTGAGTCCGGTCACCAAATTTCCATTCACCGTCACGGTCGTACCGTCCTCAGTGGCTACGAGGTACACCTTATCTGGACCGCTGAGGTTGCCTTTGACAGCGATGTGCTCGTCTCCTGCAACGGAAATAGGGATGATTTGATCGCCCATCATGTCCCAGCATGCTCCATTGAGCACAGAATCGTCGCTCACAGTAACCGTGATGGGTTGATTGCTCGTAATCACTGTGCCCGACGGGTGACCTGGGCCGTTGGTTGCGCTTGCTCGCATTCCATAGGTCTCTCCAGCATTCAGGGTGAAACTGAAGGCAACGCCAGCGGGATGTCCGGTGAGGTTCTCCGTGGGCACCACCGTAACCTCGGTTCCATCTGTTGTTGCGATGACATCAATGCCGGAAGTGGATTGCGAGAAGTTGTTCGTGAGGTTGTTTTGAAAGGGAGCGTAAAAATGGGTGCCCAAAGCGGCTTCTCCTTTCAGGGTGAAGATATCCGTATTCTCCGGATGATTCACTTCATAGTAGGCGGTGATG
>DAISXU010000186.1:0-3809 GCA_036825655.1 Flavobacteriales bacterium
AAAGCCAATGGTCAAGCTGTTATGCAACTGCACTCCCCCCCCTTGTGCAAGCGCCAGGCAAGGGACTCCCCCTGTCCAACCGACGTCACATTGAACATTTGAGGCACCGTATAAGGCATGAAGGTCATGGACACATCGAAATCAGAAAAATCGTCTCCTTCCAGGTCTACCGCATATTCAGCCCCGCCAATCGCTTCATCCACGACAAATAAAGCGTGTTGCAGCTTCCCCTGCCAGCCTTGATCCGCCTGCAATGCTGCTTCATCATGGAATGCACTCACCACGTACTTCAATTCCGCCAACCCTCCCATTACTTGAATTCCGTCATCCGCACTGGCAATGCACTCAATGTGGTCCAATTCTGTTCCGCTGCCTACGCCGCACAATTGAAGGGCATTCGTTTCATTCCCATTGCCAAATTGATTCACACCCAAGGAGGTGCTCGCGTGCCGAAGGCTCACGTATCGGATCGTCCCAGAACTGCCTTCTGGCGCCGCATTTCCACCATATTGGTGTCGCTGCGCCCCGGTCAAGTCCATAACACCCTCTGCCAAATCCTCTCCGTCCCACGTGTTAAGTTCTCCCTCGCCACACACCACCAAGCCCCCCCATTTGCCCCGAAGATCAGCCCCCGACGAATCGTCCATGGGGTCCCCTTCGTACGTAAAAACTATTGGGCATGACTCTGTGCCCTCAGCTAGGATCTGGGCACCCCTGGATACGACCAGACTTCCCGCTAATTGAGCGAATAAATAGTCCACCCGCAAAGAGGGATTGCCATTGGATAAGGTATACGTGATGGTGTCTGTGATGACCCCAGAACGTCCTTGGATCACTGTTCCCGGTTCGATGTTGAGCACATCACCACTGTTCACAAACACCGTCTCCGTGAGGACGTATGTGGTGTCACAATTCCACGTAACACTCCCAGTACCGAGCCCCCCCCCGTCACTCACGTACACGACAGGACGCTCCCCAAAAGGAGGGCAACTGCACGGGCCATTGGTTGTTTGCGAGACCAAAGGTGAGGACAGAAAAAAACAGGCTCCTAGTGTCAAGAGCCGCGCACTGAGCTGTAACATCAAGCAAAATTGGTAGCAGTAAGATACAATGCTGCAAGCGAGTTGCAACACATCTCACCGAAGAAGTACAAGACCTCGGTGGAATGAACGCTATCTTTGATGCATGGAATGGAAAGTAATTTTGCTTGCAATCGGATTGTTGGCCATTGGTTTTGCTGGAATCGCCATCAAATTGATTGTGAAGAAAGATGGTGAATTTGCCGGAACCTGTGCAAGCTCTAATCCTTTGCTGAAGGAGGAGAACGGAGGTTGCTCTGTTTGCGGTGCTCGGCCACAAGAGCAATGCCTCAGAGAAGACAATCCAGCCTAATTTCCTACCCCAATCAGTGCAAGGGAATGAAGGAGTCTTCCCAACCCTTCGTCATCCATGTATCCCATTTTCCCTCCTCGCCTGCGATGAGGAAGACAGCCTCCAGCCGCTCCTCAGGGAATTCTCGCTGGTAGCCCTCGATGAATCGTTCAGCATCTGAAGGCCCCATGACCATGCAGGCCGTAGCGAGGGCGTCAGCCTTGGCAGCCGATTGCGCTCGGATGGTGGCGCTGAGCATGCCATGATCGACTGGGAAACCGGATTGAGGGTCAATGGTATGCGAGCGACGAATGCCATCTTCCTCATAAAATTTACGGTAGTTCCCACTGGTACAAATTGCAAAATCCTTGACGGCAATGATGGCTTCCAATTGGCGGTCGGATGCATCGCTCATGATGGGTTGGTCTATGGCGATGTGCCAGGCCTCTTGGCGGTCGTTCAATCCGATGCAGCGCACTTCCCCTCCAATCTCCACCATGGCGTGATTCACCCCTTGATCCATCAACCACTCCAAAATCAAATCCACGGTAAATCCCTGGGCGATGGAATTAAAATCCAATTTCGACTCAGCGTACTTCTTCCTGATTTGCGTTTCGGTGATTCGGAGATTTTCCTCTTTGTGATTCAAATCCATGACGCCCATGGACATGCCTACATACCGCAAGGTTGAATCCACCTGCTCCTGCGTGACCTGTCCGCGTTCGGTCAAACCAAACCCCCACAAATTCACCAAGGGCAACACCGTTGGATCAAAAGCACCTTGCGTCTGGCGATGCAACGCCTCACTCATCAGCCAAAGCGACGAAAAGATGAACGAATGGTCCTCGAATGAAAAAACTGAATCTGTGTTGGACCAGTCATTCACTTGCGAAATGATGGATGTTGGAAGCCAAAGGTTGGCGGCCTCATCCATGTCCGATAAAATGGAATCTATCCCAGCCTGAGGCAAGGCATCTTCTGCCATGTACTTGACGAGGTAGGTCGTTCCTTGCGTCTCGCCTCTGTGCTCCTGCAAGGCCAAAACCGATGCTTCTTCCACATCTCCGCACCCCCACATAAGAGCCACAAAGGCCGCACCCAACGGCACGACCTTCGCATATTTTTGATGTCTACCGATGCGCATGATTACCCTCCGAAATCGTCGAAGCTGACATTCTCTGGCGGAACGCCCCAATCGTCACACATCTTCAATACCGCCTGGTTCATCATGGGAGGTCCACAGAAATAAAACTCTATGTCCTCTGGCGCGTCATGGTGCTTCAATTGATGGTCGATGACGGCGTTGTGCACAAACCCTAAAAATCCATCCCCTTCATCGTTGACATCCTTCTTCACCTGCCAATTGTCCTCATCAGATGGCTCAGAAAGCACAACATGAAACTTGAAATTCGGGTATTCTGCCTGTATTTTCTGGAAATCGTCCAAATAGAACAACTCACGCTTCGAGCGTCCGCCGTACCAATAAGTCACTTTTCGCCCGGTTTTCAGGGTGTGGAACAAATGGAACAAGTGTGAACGCATTGGAGCCATGCCCGCTCCACCTCCGATGTAAACCATTTCAGATTCCGTCTCTTTGATGAAGAACTCACCATAGGGACCTGAAATCACCACCTTGTCTCCAGGTTTCTGAGCAAACACAAACGAGGAACAAATGCCAGGGTTCACCTGCATCCATCCATTCCGTGCTCGATCCCAAGGTGGTGTCGCAATTCGAATGTTCAACATGACGATGTTGCCCTCCGCTGGGTGATTGGCCATGGAATATGCACGAACGATGGGTTCGTCGTTCACCATCTTCAAATCCCAAAGACCAAATTTGTCCCACTCACTCTGGAATGTCGTAGGATCTTTATGGTGGTCGGGGTGTGCGGTGATGTCCATGTCTTTGAACTCAACCGTGGTCGTAGGCACATCGATTTGAATGTACCCTCCAGCTTCGAAATGCATGTTCTCACCCTCAGGCAACCGCACCACGAATTCTTTAATGAAGGAGGCCACGTTGTAGTTGGAAACCACTTCGCATTCCCACTTCTTGATGCCAAACACCTCCTCGGGGACTTTGATCTCCATGTCCTCCTTCACTTTGACTTGGCAACCGAGACGCCAATTGTCAGCGACTTCCTTTCTCGAGAAGTGAGGCTCTTCTGTCGGGAGGATTGAACCGCCTCCAGTCATTACCTGGCACCTGCATTGAACGCATGTTCCACCTCCACCGCAAGCAGAGGGAAGGAAAACACCGTTGTTTCCAAGTGTAGTAAGCAGTGTGCTACCGCCATCCACTTCAATTTCCTTCTCCCCGTTGATGGTCAGTTTGATTTTACCGCTCGGAGAAAGTTTGGCCTTCGCAAACAACAGCAATCCGACAAGAAGAAGGATAACCGCTAAAAAGAAGGTAAGGGTCAACAGAATGGTCGTAA
>DAISXU010000187.1:0-3731 GCA_036825655.1 Flavobacteriales bacterium
CCATGACCAAACCTTTGGATCCCGCTCGCTTCAAATCCTTCGCTGCCAAAGCCACTGCCTTGTTCGCTTCTTCTGAAAGTTGCCCAGCAGTACCCTGGCCAGTTACCATCGCCAACAATGCAGTTGCAACACGACCCTGCTCTGATGGCTTCACCATCGTGCGGTGATCGGCATTTGAACCGGTCAAGCTCATGTTGGTTTCAAAGGCATGAACCCGTGACATCTTACCTGACTCTGGCTTTCTCATGGCAGCCCAACGCTCACCGTAGATCACATTGTCTGCAAAAGAACCCAAGAAATCGGCTCCGATTGTCACGACTGCTTCAGCCTCTTCGAGGCGGTAAGAGGGGAATGAATTGACCCCAAAGTCGGATTCGGCAGCCGCTCGGAACGCGCCGTAATCAATGGCATCATATTGGATGTGCTCCAATCCGGATTGGGCAATCGCCCGCAAGGCGGATGGCGACAATACCGTGTTCGTCAACAATACCTTTCGTCCTTCACCTTGCATCACATTGGATACCGCGGCATCAACTGTCGCCCAATCGCTAGCTTCACCACCAATCTGGGGGCCATCGAGACGAGCGCTGTCATACAGCGAAATCACAGAAGCATTGACCCGTGCATTCACACGGCCGTAACCTGTTTCGGTATTGGACTTGATGAATATGGGACGACCCTCGCGAGTCTTCACCAACACATTCACGAAATCATGCCCGTCGTAATAGGTGCTTGCGTAATGATTGGCCACACCGGGTGTGACTTCCTCAGGTTTGTTCGTGTAAGGAATGCTCTTAACGACTGGAGTCTCACACGCCGCCAAAGTGGCAGCCGTAAGACCAAAGCCCATGAACTTCAAGAAGTCCCTCCGCCCGGTATGGGTAGATTCGAGGCGCTCGTCGGTTAAAAATTCATCCACCGATTGCGCTTCAGGGAACTCTTGTCCTTGAATCGTCTTAAATGCTTCTGTTTCTCGAAGCTCGTCCAGTCCGGACCAATAGCGCTTTGTATTTGCCATGTGGCTGCGATAAGGGGTTCGCGATTGATGCTTAATAATGGCACTTGGCACACTCCCAGCCGCCAAGCTCCTTTACGGTGATTTTGTCGTCTTCCATGTACTTCCGAAGCTCTTCATTGCCGCGAAGGTTGTCCTTCAGGCGGTGATGAATGTCTTCATAGTACCCACTGCTTGCCAAGTCAATCTCGGCTTTGTTATGGCATTCGATGCACCAGCCCATCGTTAGGGTTGGCTTAGAGAGTTCAATCAAGCCGGGGTATTTGTCCACCAGCTGATTGATGTCTTCTACTTCAGCAACTCGGCCAACGGTATATGTTTCAACATCACCGTGGCAATTTTGACACTGCAGGCCTCCTACAACAACGTGCTGTTGGTGACTAAAGAATACGTGATCAGGCAAATTGTGGACCTTGTTCCAGCGAATCGGTTCGCCATCGTAGGTGTCCTGTGGCGAAGTGTAGCCATTTTTGCCGCTTCCATCAACGTACGTCCCGGAAGTTGGATCGAATCCGATGGCGTCATAAATCTTAGCGATTTCAGTCTCACCATACCTGCGTCCCTTTTTGACTGCTTTGTGGCAGTTCATGCAGACGTTTGTGGATGGGATTCCAGCATGCTTTGATTCGTAGGCACTGTGGTGGCAGTACTTGCAATCCACCTCATTCTCACAAACGTGAACGCTATGGATAAACTTAACCGGTTGATTCGGCTTGTAGCCTTCTACCACCCCTACACGCATCAAGCCTTGGTACCCGAGTACCGCGCCGTATGCTAAGAAGAACATGCCTATGAGCGACACTGCCACTCGGTTATCCCACGTCCAATTGCGAATGCGAACGCCATACGGAGCATCTTCGAGCAAGTCGTCACCGTCTTTTTCGCGGGCCGCATTGGTCAGGCTTCGGTTTACACCTGCAGCGGCCATGGCAATGATCAAGAATAGCACCAGCAACATTAAGAACCACGTACTTCGTGTATCGGAGGTGTCTGCGATAGGCAAATCGTCAACAGTCACACAATCGGAACCGGCATCAGCAACGGGAGCTGCATCGGGCGGATTCTGAACATACGCCATGATGTTCTTGATGTCGTCGGGCGAAACCGCTTGCGCAGTCATCCATCCGTAGGTCGGAACGTAACGATCCACCAATGACTTGATGTACTTGTCTCCTGATTCCGCCGCACCCTGTGGATTTTGAATCCACTGAATGAGTAAATCGTCAGTGGCACCCCACCGGTCAGCAATTCCAGCGAGCCCCGGCGCAGCCAGCACCTCATTCGTCACTTTGTGGCAAGAAGCGCAGTTTGCATTGAAGAGCGCTTGGCCCGCCTCAATGTCACCCTCCTCCCAAATATCAGCTGCCGCTTGTGTAGCCGTCAACAGAAGGCATGCGGTCAAGATGTTTCTAAAGGCTCTGAAGCCCGTGTAAGCTACCATGGAATTTGCTTTTCGCATCACAAAAATTGTCGCTCTTTTCGCACGCGAAATTAAGCACTGAAAGCCAATAAAACAGGCAGAAACAGGCCAAACTCATGCCCTTCCTTTGCCAAATTCCACACCCACCCCCATAAACACTTGTTATACAGCTCTTTATAAACATGCTGGCCCTTCACTTTTTCGTGACTTTCCCATGACAATTGTTCAAACCGACGCCTGAGGCATTGTCTGGCTTCATTTCATAACTTTACCGGCAATGGCAGGTTCAATCGCACATCCTCTTGGAGCATTCAGCGCATCAAAAGCGCTATTGTTTTCAATCGCTTTCGCATGTGCGTATTCCAATGGAGCGCTCGCTCAGGACAACAACGCTTGGTGGAAAGGCTTGTTCCAACAAAGAGGCGCCGCATGCGACTCTGCCGCTGTTTCTTCGCCTGATCCGGGTGAAGCGACCCGGCCCGGTCCCATCACAATAGACGAGTCCCACTCAATCATTCCAGCAGAGAGCGGCACCACTGATTCAAATTCAGGCGAATCAGATTCAGCCGCGCCGCGCGCTCGCAGGGAAGGAGATTATCAATTGATGTGGGATCCGCGTATGGCCCAATTGGACTCTACGTGGAAAACCGAATCTCATCCGTTGAATGGTTACCGCATCCAGCTTTTTTCGGGAAGCCTGCAAAAAGCGCGGGAATTCAGGGCCATTGCACGCCGACGGACCGATTTGCCTGTGTACATGTCATCCATGCCTCCTAATTATCGCCTGACGATCGGGGATTTCAGGAACAAGTGGGGCGCAGAAAACGAGAAGCAACAATGGCTGGGATTGTTCCCGCTTGCGCTTGTAATTCCCATGGAAATTCAATTGCCGAAGTTTCTCCCTTCGCCAGAAAAGAACATGGCTCCAGCCGGCACAGCCGAATGAAGATTTAGTCTTCGAGCGTTTGCTTTACTTCCACTTCTTCGTACGCCTCAATCACGTCTCCAACTTTGATGTCGTTAAAACGTTCGACGTTCAGACCGCACTCAAATCCTTTCGACACTTCTCGAACGTCGTCTTTGAATCGCTTCAAAGAACCCAGCATTCCGGTGTAGGCTACAACGCCCTCTCGAAGGACTCGGATTTTGTGGTTTCGATTGATTTTGCCATCCAAGACAAAACAACCGGCAATCGTACCGACCTTCGAAATCTTGAAGGTTTCTCGAATCTCTGCAGATCCCACCACCTTTTCTTCAATCTTCGCTGAAAGCAGGCCCTCCATCGCATCTTTCATC
>DAISXU010000188.1:0-3726 GCA_036825655.1 Flavobacteriales bacterium
GTGTCACCTTGCATGAGGAGCAAGTCTTCTCTGTTATCCAGCTCGTCATTGAGTGTCGAGAGGTCCCCGATTCGATTTTGAGAGATGATTTGCTTTTGCGAAGTGGAAAGCACGGCCCCGAAGAGAACCAAGGCAAATCCAACGTGAGCCAGAGGAGACCCCCATTGTTTCCAATTCGTCCGGCCCTTACGACGCAGGTACCTGAAATTGGAGGAAGCAGCAAAAACAGCAGCTGCAAGCAGAGCCACTCGGGGTGCTTCCCAGGCATCGTAATCATAGAAGTACAAAACGAAACCGAGACCGACCAGCGCCACCAATGACCCAACGAACAGGTCCTTTTTAATGGTGCTGAGGTTGGTTTTTTTGTACTTGAGCCATTGGGTAAATCCTATGGTAAGGAGAATGAGAACGGCCAAAGGCACTTGCACGACGTGGAAAGTTTGGTCCAAATCCAAACCAGGGGCCATGTCATGTTGCGCCCAAATTTCAAACATTCCGATGCCTGTCTTTTCACCCAACCAGTGCAAAGGAGCGGAGAAAGGCTCAAGCAGAGCATTGAAGACGGGCAAAGATGTCTGCCACGTGATGTGCAGGGCCGAAACGAGCAAGAGCAAACTGCCGACAAACATCCAGAAATCTCGAGACCAGAGGGCATCTTCCTCATTTGACTTGGGCACATCCTTCTTGAATGCGACGAGTGCAACGCCCATCAAGGTCAAAAGCACCCCGACCAATCCTTCAACCACCCATCCTTTCAACATGACCAACCCCCAAGGCAGGAGCAAGGCCAGGCCATACCAACGCCGCTTTCCCGAGTCGAGCAGCATCAAGTGAGCCATGGTGACGAAGACAAGCAGGAAAGCTAGAAGTTGAGGAAGGATCCCAGAGTCCACAAAACTGTGGACAGAGGTGTCTCCGAGAATCCCCGATTTCGTCATGAAGGTGCTGTAAACGACGAGGAGAAAGCTGATGAGGGGAAAGTAAAACGTGCTAAACAGTGCGCTCGGTCGCTTTTTGTTTTGGTTGATTAATAGCAGGTGAGCGCCCGCAGTGAGCGTGATCCAAGGCACAAGCGAGGAGTTCTCGACCGGGTCCCACGCCCAGAAACCACCAAAACTCAATGCCTCATAGGCCCATGCCCCCCCCATGAGGATGCCAAGGCCGAGGATTCCAACCCCGAAGAACGACCACCTCAACGCGGGTTTCATCCAGGCCTTGTCTTGCCGATTTTGCAACCCAGCAATGGCCAAGGCAAAAGGGATGGCGGTGGATGCAAACCCAAGAAACAAGGTCGGCGGGTGGATGGTCATCCAGTAGTTCTGCAAGAGGGGATTGAGACCCTGTCCATCTTGAAAGAATGGGAGCTCGAGGTAGGTGGGCATGGCGGTCCAAGGGAGGCCAATGTTTTCGGGCGCATCCCGCATCAGCAAGAATGGATCCAAGCCCAATTGGAAATCTCCGAAGTAAACGCCCAAAAGCATGGTTGTCAAGAAGAGCTCAATTCCAGATAAGACTGCCATGGCAGTCGCTGTATGGGCGTAGTGCCCGCGCATGAGAAACAAACCCAGCACATTGTGCCAAAACATCCAAAGCAAAAATCCACCCTCCTGGCCACCCCAGAATGCACTGAAAATGAAGCGCATGGGCATTGCATCGTTCAAGTGCTTCCAGATGTACTGGAATTCGTATCGGTGACCAATGAATAGCGCAAATACCAGAGCAATGACACTGAAAATGGAACCGGCATGAAGGTAGAATGCCTTTCGAGCTAAAGGAACCCAATTCGCGAGGTAGCTCACCGAGGATACGAGCGCGCTTGCCAAGGCCAATCCGACGAGGAATTGTCCAATCCCACCAACTAGGGACCATTCGCCGACGTAACTGATGTCCATCAGGTGCCGGGGAGTTCAGTGGCATCACCCATGGCATGGTTTTGCTCGTTGTATTTCGAAGGACATTTCATGAGCATGCGATCAGCGTGAAAGTCGTCGCCTTCGAAGTGCCCATACAAATCGATGGATTCCGATTGTTCGAGCCCGGTAGGCTTGGGTTCATGGAGAAGCACACGTGCCACGTTCCCCGATCGGTCGCGCATGGTAAATTCAGTTACGCTGAAATTGACTTGCGGGTCATACACCACCGGCTCTTCCCGAACCAATGTCCCCGAAACTTTATACGAATCGGCCTCTCCGGCCAATGCTTCGGTGAAGGAAACGGACCTCGCTGTCGAGGTCAAAGTTGCAATCAATGTGCCGACGAGCCCTGCCGTAAGCAGGAGAAGAACTAAGTGAGAGCGTTTCATTTGCGCTGCGGGGTAATTGGCGCTGCAGAAGGACGAGATGGCGTGGATTCCATGGCTTCAATTCGCCGTTCCATATCAGCAAGTTGCTTGTGTGAGCGGTACATCCACCACAACAACCCGACGAGGATCATCGCGGCTACACCCACTACAACTCCGGCTTTGCCTGCGCCCCAAAAGAGCCCTTCAATGGGGTGAAGTGAGGTGGTAAGAAGGAATTTGTTCATCTTTCGATTTGATTCAAGCGCCTGTGAAGGGACAGCATCCGCAAGCGCATCCGATACATTCCCACCCCCAACAATATCCAACCGATCACCGCGGGGTAGAAGACCAACCTCAGGCTGCTGTCCAAATCATAACTGTTAAACCCTGGATTGCCCCCTTTGCCAGGATGCAAGCTTTCGCTAAATCGCGGCAAAATCATCAGTAAGATGATGAGCAACACGAAGGCAAAGAGGTTGAAAACTGCCGAAATTCGCGCCCGCAAAACGGGATCATCCACCGCAGCCCGAAGAACGAGGTAACCTGCATAAACGAGCACAGTGACCAAGGCACCGTTGAGTTGAGGGTCACTCGCCACCCACCAATCACCCCAAGTAAACCGGGCCCACAAAGCGCCAGTGGTCAAGCCGATTGTGCCAAAAAACAAACCAGTTTCTACCGAAGTGACTGCTCGCTCGTCAGCTATTCCAACGGTTTTGGCACCCAGGTGCCTGATGGACTGAACAAAGGAAACCCCCATCAAGAAGAACATGGTGAACCACATGGGCACATGAAGCATCAAATTTCGGATGGTCTCGAAAATTTGCGGCTGAAAAGGAAAGTGGAATCCATCCGCAGTTTTCAAGGCTGGAAATTCCACACTTGGATAGGTATGGTCCTCATTCAGCACACAACCTTCTGGATGGAAGGCATTCTTCAAGGAAATGGTGCCGTCTACGGCGTTCATTAAAAACAAGTCGAAAGAGCGCCGATGAATGGTGTCTGGCCATTGGAGTTGCAAGGCCAAACGGTGGTCAGAAACGGCAGTGCAAGGCACTGGAAGCCACTGTCCATCAGCCCCAACAAAGGCATGCAATGTTCCTTCGGCTTCTGAAAAATGGGTCCCAAGACCAAGGGCGATGACTTCCCCCTCAGATGAAGGAACAACCTCCACCAAACCAGGCCCCAGTGGAACCCAAGCCACCATCGCAAAAACATAGAGCAGCAATGCTACGCCCAGTGCCGTAAATCCTCGGTAATCCATTGAGTCGTTAATCCCTCCAAAGGTAAGGGAATAAGACCAAGCCAAATGCGGTAATCGCCCCGGCTAATGCTCCCAAAAAAAGTAAGTTTTCCACGGTTTCCATCGCGGTAATCCCACTCAGTAAGTCTTTACCAAACCGGGTAGCGACCAACACGATGGGCATGATCAATGGAAGGCCGAG
>DAISXU010000189.1:0-3721 GCA_036825655.1 Flavobacteriales bacterium
GTTGTTGAGGTTGTTGCCTCGGTGGATGGATGTTCGAATGAAGATGAGGTTTATGTCGAATTTTACCCATCACCGTCCTTCGATTTAGGTCCTGATCAAAACCACTGTTTTGGTCAAGCCGTGACGCTGGAGGCCCAAGGCATTCCCCTTGGAACTGCTGTTACATGGTTGCCTAGTGGGATTCAGGCCAATTCACTGGTCGTGAGTTCCGCAGCGAATTACGTAGCTCACGCTTCCCTCGGAGGATGCATGTTCACGGACAGCATATTCGTTGATTTCGCTTCACCCTACGATCCGGGCCTTCCAGAGCACATGGAGCTGTGTTTGGGAACATCTCAATTGATCACTGCGGCAGAGGCGGACCCCATGTTCCAGACCTGGTATGCCTGGAGTCCAGGAGGCGAGGGACGAAGTGCCATCCTCGATCATGAAGGGAGTTACAGCTTTTCAGCTGGCAATGCATGCGGCATTTGGGAACACGTCGTCGAAGTGGAGGTTGAGGATTGTGAATGTTCCATCTATGTGCCCAGTGCGTTTACCCCCAACAACGATGGTAGAAATGACCGTTTCATGCCCGAGATGAGCTGCACACCAACCGAGTACACCTTCGAGTTGTTGGATCGGTGGGGGGTGAGGTTCTTCTTCACGGAAGACCCCAATGAAGGTTGGATTGGAGAAGTGCCAGATGGCGCCTCAGATGATCGGCCTTTCTTTGGCCCTCAAGATGTTTATGTATTTCGGGTTACAGCCGTTTTTGTGCGGAATGGCATAGCCCGTCATAAAGTCGAACAAGGACAAGTTTTGTTGCTGCGCTAATGGGCGATTTCATTTGGGAGAATCCCTAACTTTGCACCATGTCAAATGAAGGTGCGATTGCCACAAACGAAGCCGGTTCAGAAGAACGGAAATCACTCAATTTCATTGAGCAAAAGATAGAAGCCGATCTGGCGGAGGGGAAGCACGGAGGTGCGGTGCTCACTCGTTTTCCTCCTGAGCCCAATGGGTATTTACACATTGGGCACGCTAAGGCAATCTGTGTGAGTTTTGGTTTAGCTTCGAAATATGGCGGTGTTACGAACCTTCGTTTTGATGATACAAACCCGGAAAAAGAGGACACCGAGTACGTTGATAGCATCCGAAAAGACATCGCTTGGCTTGGTTTTGAATGGAAAGGTGGGGAGTTCTATACCAGTGATTATTTCGAGCAGTTGTATCAGTTTGCCATGCAGTTGATTGATGCAGGCAAAGCATATGTGGATGATCAAACACCAGAGCAGATAGCTTCTCAAAAAGGAGCTCCAGGTATGCCGGGTTCTAACAGTCCTTTTCGTGACCGAACTCCTGCTGAAAACCGCGAGCTATTTCAAAAGATGCGCCGGGGCGAATTCCAGGAAGGCGCCTGCGTGTTGCGGGCTAAAATTGACATGGCTCATCCGAACATGCTCATGCGCGATCCGCTGATGTACCGAATTAAGTTCGCGCATCACCACCGCACAGGAGATGCCTGGTGCATTTATCCCATGTATGATTTCGCGCATGGACAAAGTGATTCCATTGAGCGAATCACACACAGCCTGTGTTCGCTTGAATTTGAGAACCACCGCCCCTTATACAATTGGTTCATAGAGCAATTGGGAATCTACCCAACAGAACAAACAGAATTTGCTCGTTTGAATCTGAACTACACCATCATGTCCAAGCGCAAATTGCTTCGATTGGTTCAAGAGGGTGTGGTGGATGGTTGGGATGACCCGAGGATGCCTACCATAAGTGGACTCAGAAGAAGGGGGTTTACTCCGGAGAGCATCCGGAACTTTGCTGACAGGGTAGGGGTTGCAAAACGAAACAATGTCATTGATTACAGCCTTTTGGAATGGGCCTTGCGGGAACATTTGAACCGTGTAGCCCAGCGAGCTATGGCAGTGCTTGATCCTTTAAAATTGGTTGTTGTGAATTATCCTGAAGGTGAAGTCGAATGGATGCCAACGCCTGTCAACCCTGAAGATGAGTCTGCAGGAAGCCGGACCATGCCATTTGGAAGAGAGCTCTGGATGGAGCGTGAAGATTTTCGGGTGGACGTCAATAAAAAGTGGTTCAGGCTTGCACCAGGGCGCACGGTGCGTCTGAAAAGTGCATTCATCGTCGAATACGTTGACCACCTTGAAGACGCAGCAGGCAACATCACCGAGGTCCATGTGAATTACATCCCGACCAGCCGATCAGGGTCGGATACTTCTGGCGTAAAGGCCAAGGGAACCCTGCATTGGGTGCACGCTGGGAATGCTGTGGATGCTGAAGTGCGCCTGTACGACCGGTTGTTTGACGTGGAATCGCCTGATCAGAACCAGGAAGTGGATTTCATGAATTACATCAATCCTTCAAGCCTCACTACCGTTCATGGGGCGAAGGTGGAACCCATGCTCGGAAAAGCCGACGCAGGAGTTTCTTATCAATTCACTCGGCTCGGGTACTTTACACTCGACTCCAAGCATAGCTCGGAGGGGCTGCCCGTATTCAATCGAGCTGTTACCCTCAAAGATGGTTGGAAAGGTTAATCAATTCGTTTTTCTTGGTCGCTTTGCGCGGCGCGGCGGAGGAGCAACCGAAGGTGCTGAAGGTGGCAATGCCTGCTGTTCTGGCAGGTCCTTGAGCTCCATGACAGGAGACAGCCCCATGTGTGCCCCGTGTTCGATTAACAAGGTGTGAGCCGCTGCTCGTTCATTGGGGATGACGCCATCGAGAATGGCTTCCTTGATGATGTTTTTCAAATCACCCACGGGTCTGCTAGGCGGAATGCCAAACAGCCGCATGATGTCCTCTCCGCTGAGAGGCGGCTGAAAATTGCGGACATGATCTTTGGCCTCCACCTCTTTCAACTTGATGATGACTTTGTCGTAGTTCGCCAAATACCGTTTCACCTTTGACTCATTTTTCGAGGTGATGTCTGCACGGCACAGAATCATCAAGTCGTCTACATCGTCTCCGGCCTCGAACAGAAGCCTTCTCACTGCGCTGTCTGTGATTTCATTCTTTGTTAGCGCAATGGGGCGAAGGTGAAGCAAAACGAGCTTTTGCACGTAGCGCATCTTGGCATCCATCGGCAACTTCAAGCGCTTGAAGATTTTAGGAACCATTCGTGCTCCACGGTCCTCGTGCCCATGGAAAGTCCACCCCGCTTCAGGACTGAAGCGTTTGGTCGGGGGTTTTGCAATGTCATGCAAGATTGCCGCCCACCGCAGCCACAAATTGTCGCTGTGCTCCGCGACGTTGTCCAGTACCTCGAGGGTGTGGTAAAAGTTGTCCTTGTGACCAATGCCATTTCTCCACTCCACCCCCTGCAGATCAACCATCTCAGGGAAAAACCGATGAAGCAATCCTGTCTTAAAAAGCAACTTAAACCCTTCAGATGGGAGGGGTGAAGCGATGATCTTATTCAGTTCTGTATGGATCCGCTCAGCCGTAATGATTTCGAGCCGTTGGGCGTTTTCTGTAATGGCGTCGAAGCATGGTGAGTCAATCTCAAATCCCAATTGCGTTGCGAATCGAATGGCCCGCAGCATGCGCAGGGGATCATCCGAAAAGGTCAAATTGGGGTCCATCGGCGTTCGGATGACGCCTTTTTTCAAATCTGAAAGCCCATTGAATGGATCAACAAGCTCTCCAAATGAATCGTGGTTCAGGGATAAGGCCAGGGCGTTGATGGTAAAATCGCGTCGATTCT
>DAISXU010000190.1:0-3691 GCA_036825655.1 Flavobacteriales bacterium
GAGGTGTCATCAACGTGGTGTTGGCTCCTTTGCGTTCGGGCTCGTCATCAGGAAGCTTAGGTATCGACGGCCATCAGCGGCTCACGCTTGCGGCAGCTGCAGGCTGGGGTCCGAGTGAAGCACCATGGCAATTGGGCTTGGATGCACATCACATGGGCCGACGATTGGATGACAATGGCGATGGCATGACAGATGCGCCTACGATTGAGCGAGTGGTTGGTACGCTCCGTCATCAGCGCAGCACAGATCGGAGGCATTGGCGCTCTACCCTGCGCGGATTTGCCGAAAAGCGCTTTGGCGGTGCATTGGATTTCGAAGAAGCGGACCGAGGGGGCAACAATCGTTATGGCGAACGCATTGACTTATTTCGGGGCGAGTGGCTGTTGGGCGGCGCGCCGAAGGGCAACGAAGGCATGACCTATCAAGGGGGATTTTCTTTTCATGATCAGCGCTCCACCTACGGGCAGACCAATTTCAATGCACGTGAATTCACTGCCAACGCAGAAGCCTTTCATACGGGATGGAGTTGGAAGGAGAACAGGCGCATCACAGGGGGAATGAGTTTGATGTGGGACAAATACAACGACGAGACACCCGCTGCATCGGACATGAATGTTCTAGTTCCGGCACTCTATGTGGAGCACACGGGTGCTTCGAAGGCGGCTGGTTCTGAGCAAAAGCGCATTTCTTGGATTCACGGTCTTCGCATTGAAAAGCCTTCCAATGCTGCGGTGGTTGTGGCGCCAAGGATCAACTTCAAATGGTCACCTTCCCACGTTGTAGATGTCCGACTGAATGCTGGTCGGGGATACCGCAGGGTGCATTTGTTCACGGAGGAGCATGCGGCGCTTGACGGCTCCCGATCCGTAGTGCAGCCCGATCGTGGATTGCGGCCTGAGTCCAGTTGGAACGTCAACTTGAGTGGAAGCTGGAGCACGGGCGATGATACGTATACAGCTCATGTTTCGGGGCATGTTTTTTCGACACTGTTCACCGATCGGATTTATGCCGATTACGATAGTCTTCCAAATGCGATTGTTTACCGCAACATTGACGGAATCGGCTGGAACCGAGGATTTGGTGGAGATGCTCTGCTGACAGGAGCCAGCGGTTGGTCGTGTTCGTTGGGAGCGACTGTGCTGCGCTCTCAATTGCTGGAGGGTTCCAAAAACCCATGGTCGAACGGGGCTTGGCGATGGGCAGAGGACATTGAGTTTGCGCCAAATGTCACGGCCAATTTCGGAGGAGGCTACCGATGGGGGAACGGGGGAGTTAATCTATCTGGGCAGCATGTGGGGGCCATGCGCTTGCCTTATTATGACGCAGATGAGCCAGAACGGAGCGAGGCGTTTCAATTGCTGCATTTGAGTGTTTTTCGATCGTGGTGCCCCCGTAACTCGGAAAATTCAGAAGGTAAGAACACGTTGACCATCGGTGTTAAAAACCTGACCAATACGGTTCAGAAGCGTCCCATCATTGCACCGGATGCTCCGTTCAGTGACGAATTCGACGCCTCGAGGATATACGCCCCAACGGAACAGCGGAGATTGTTTGTCAAATTGGCTTGGACGAGGTAAACCGATTGAGGGCAATCAGCGCCCCTTTTCATTGATACACCCGAACGTAGTCCACCGCCATGAACTGAGGAAACGTTGTGGTGGCATTGGGATAGCCGGGCCATTGGCCACCCACGGCTACGTTTAAGATGAAGAAGAACGGGTTGTCAAATGGGTAGTTTTGATTCCCGGAAACGCTGTTGTCTACCGAATAAAAGGGTTGGTCATCGAGCAACCAGGTAATTCCATTTTCGTCCCAGTCAATGGAAAAAACGTGGAATTCATCAGCAAACGTTTGACCGCCCGAAAGGTATCGACTGCCTCCCGTGTATTGGTGCTGGGGGTAACTGTTGCCAAAATGAACCGTTCCGTGGATGCTGCTTGGACTTGATCCAATGAGCTCCATGATGTCGATTTCCCCGCAAGCCGGCCATCCTGCGCTTGGGAAGTTTGCTCCCAGCATCCAGATCGCTGGCCAAATTCCTTGTCCGAAAGGCAAAATGGCACGGACATCGATTCGACCGTATTGGTATTCTTGGAGCCCGATGGACTTGAGCCGTGCTGAGGTGTATTGTGAACCGTTTTTTTTGGCGACAATCATCAGGTTGCCATTGGATACGTATGAGTTTTCAGAATTGGAGGTGTAATTCTGCAATTCTTGGTTGCCCCATCCCGAAGCTCCCAAGTCATAAGTCCAATGTTGCGGATTGATTTGGCTGGCGTCAAACTCATCGGACCAAACCAGCGTGCGTCCAGGGTATTCGTTTGCCGCTTCATAGCCTTCATTCGAGACCTGGATCACGGTGTCGTCATTGCGTATGGTGCCAATGGCCTCTTGCAATCCATTTGCAATCAATCCGTTGGATGAGCTCGTCAAGACCACTCGGAATTGTTCGTCTTCTTCAGCGAACTCATCCACAATGATTTCGATGTCAATGGATGCAGCGGTGGTGCCTGCAAGAAAAACAATCGTTCCGGCATCAGCGATGTAATCTTCCCCTTCGGTCGCCGTGATCGGCTTTACCTCATAGGTTACTGTAACTTCTCTATCGGTGCCAACGCTCAATACAATTGGGAATTCGAAGATGGTATTCTCCTCATTTTCCAGTTGACTGATGTTGATGGGGAGAAGGACTTCAGGAACGGCACCATTGGCTTCATCTTTATCACAAGAGAAGAGGACTAGACACGCAATGAGGGCGAAGGGAAGGTGTTGAAATTTCACGGTTGAGTGTCTTTTAGACAAAGATAGAGCAGCAATTCCACAAAAGAATTCCTTCATGCCCGTGCTCGAGCGCTTTTGAAGACGTCAACTTGCGTGCCTCAATGAAAAGTGTAATTTTGACACTTGAAAAACTTGGTCATGCATAAGTTCCTTCCCGCCTTTTTCGCAGCATCCATCATCTGTGGTTCGCTGCAAGGACAAAATCGGCTCGCTACACTCGGCCACGCCATCGTCAATGAATCTCAGGATACCATTCTGCTGCGTGGAATGGGATTAGGCGGTTGGATGGTGCAAGAGGGTTATATGCTTCAGACTTCGGCCTACGCCAACCCACAGTGGGAAATTCGGCAGAAGATTGAAGAAACCATTGGAGAAGAGGCTACGGAAGAATTTTACGACGCTTGGCTTCAGAATCACGTCCAAAAAAGTGACATCGATTCGATGAAGGCGTGGGGGTTCAACTCTGTGCGCTTGCCCATGCATTACAACCTGTTTACGTTGCCCATTGAAGAGGAACCAGTGCCAGGTGAAAACACCTGGCTTGAGATTGGATTTGAGTTGACTGACAGTCTTATTTCGTGGTGTAAACAGAACGAAATTTACGTGGTGCTTGATCTTCATGCCGCCCCAGGGGGACAAGGCTATGATGCCGCCATTTCGGATTACAATCCCGCAAATCCTTCATTGTGGCAAAGCGCTGAAAATCGCAATAAAATGGTGGCTTTGTGGAAGCGATTGGCGGAACACTATGCCGATGAAGATTGGGTCGCGGGATACGATTTGCTGAACGAGCCGAACTGGGACTTACCGGGCAACACCGCCATGCGAGCATTGTATGAGGAGGTAACGGATAGCATTCGCACGGTGGATCCGGATCACATTATTTTCATTGAAGGAAATTGGTGGGCCA
>DAISXU010000191.1:0-3617 GCA_036825655.1 Flavobacteriales bacterium
GCTCGCCGTTCTGATCCTGTTCTTGGTCTTGCTCGCCGTTCTGGTCCTGTTCTTGGTCTTGCTCGCCGTTCTGCTCCTGTTCTTGGTCTTGCTCGCCGTTTTGATCCTGTTCTTGCTCGTTTTCTTGTTGGGCCAACCTCATGGCGTAGGCCAAATTGTACCTCGCAGGGTCATTTGTTGGGTCTTGCCTCAGTGCTTGTTTGAAGCTGGAGATCGCAGGATTGAGTTGACCTTTTTGCAACTGAATGTTGCCCAAATTATGCCAGGCCGAAGATCGCAGTGCGGCATCGTCCGTTTCACCAATAGCGGATCGGAAAGCTGCTTCTGCTCTGGCCGTATCACCCGATTGAATGAGCGATCGCCCCAAATTGTATTCTGCCACGGCCCCGAGTGTGGAATGTGATGTTCCCAAAGCTAGGAGGCTATCGGCATTGGCGGAGTTCGAACGAAAAGCTCTTACGCCATCAATCATCGCTGCTTTTGATTGCAAATCGGATTGGCTAAAAGCGGCATTCCAACTCATGAAAATGCCGAGAAGAAGGAGGGTAGAATGCACGTTCATCGGTTAGCGATTTTAGGAACGCGTCCAGTTTGACCAGCGTTGATCACCGATTCTGCAAAAAGCAGGACCAGAGCAGCCAGAAAAAAATAGGCGGCCCGGTGTTCGAAATCCGTGTAGGAGACCTGGGCGACTTCTTGTTGCTCGAGGCTGTCGAGGGCCGTTCGGATGGGGTTCAAATCCACGAATCCCTTGCCAGCACGTGTGAAGGTGCCTCCGCCCGCCTCCGCGATGCCCATGAGCATGTTCTCGTTGAGTGCCGTGACGATTGGTTTGCCATCGCTGTCGCTCTTGAATCCACGTGAGTGCCCGTACCGATCGAAGAGGGGAATGGGCGCGCCCTCCTTCGAGCCCATGCCGATGGTGTGCACCTCAATGCCCTTTGAGCGGGCACTGCGCGCGGCCTTTTCGGCATCGTCCTCGTGGTTTTCGCCATCGGTCATGATGACCACGACACGGCTGGCAGGACTGTCCTCATCGAAGCCCTGAACGCACACCTCCAATGCCGTTCCAATAGCCGTTCCTTGGGTGGGTACCAAATCGCATGAAACTTGGTCCAAGAAGAGTTTCAAAGCACCATAGTCTGTCGTGATGGGACACTGCACGTAAGCCTCCCCAGCAAAAACAACGAGCCCCAATCGGTCTCCGTCGAGCTGGTTGATGAGCCGTTCGATCGAGCGTTTGGCCAGCCCCAATCGGTCCATGCCTACGTCTTCTGCCATCATGCTATTGGACACATCGAGGGCGATCATAACATCCACGCCCTCTGTGGTGACTTCTTTCAATTTGGCTCCCACCTTGGGGTCCAAGACCCCCAAAAGGGCCGAGGCCATGGCAAACCGCCACACCAAGAACCTCCAACCGTCACGTCCAGGGCGCAATCTGGGCATAAACTTCGGCGTCAGTTTGCTGTCCATCAACCGTCCCATGGCTCGGTATTTCCATTGCAAATGGAACAAGAACACGATCAACATAACCGGCAGGATTGCTAAAAAGGGAATCCAAGCGGCATGTTCCAGTTGCACATTGGGTGCGACCCGTTGCAGGGTCAAAACCAAAAGTCCGAGGACCGCCCAAAAGGCAATTTCAGCAAGGATCAATGCCACAGCAATGGGGAAGGTCCTGAGTTCGAATGGCTTGCTCATGCGATGCTTCGGATGAATAAGGTTCGACATAAAAACTCAGCGATCATGGCCACGATGGCAATCAAGGCAAATGAGAGGAATTCTTCCGTTTTTTGATTGTAGCGGAGGACGTTGAAGCGCGTTTTCTCCAGTTCATCAATTTCGGAATAGATTGCCGCCAATTTTTCCTCATTCGTGGCCCGGAAATACCTCCCCCCAGTTTCCCGCGCGATGTGCTTCAAAACGTCCTCGTCGATTTTCACTTCCACCCAATCGTAGCGGTAGCGATTGCCATTCTTCGCCACAGGGCTGCGCGCTTTTCCAATCGTGCCAACCCCTACCGTGTAGACTCGAATGCCATTGAGCTTGGCCAGTTGGGAGGCATCGATGGGTTCAATGGACCCCGTGTTATTGATGCCGTCTGTCAGAAGAATGATGACTTTGCTTTCGGCCTCTGAATCACGCAAACGCGTCACAGCTGTTGCCAGCCCCATTCCAATGGCCGTTCCCCCGACGAGGAAGCCCGTTTCCAAGGACTCAATTCCATTCATGACCACGCGCTGATCGGTGGTCAACGGGACTTGGGTGAACGCCTCGCCCTCGTACGCCACGACCCCGATTCGATCGTCAGGTCGAGATTCAACGAATTCCATCGCCACCGCTTTGGAAGCCTCCAAGCGGTCAGGGTCGAAATCCTTACTCAGCATGGAAGTGCTTAGGTCGATGGCGATCACGATGTCGATGCCTTCCCGCGTTAAATCTTCAATGCTCGAAGAGGATTGTGGGCGAGTGGCGGCAATGGCTAAGAAGATCAAGGCCAAATTTCGGAAGGCAAAAGGCAATTCAGTCACGGCATGGAGCATGCGGCTTCCGACCTGTTCTTTTTTGCCATCGTAGGGTAAGTTGAGCAGGGCTGAAGGAAAGCGACCTGTGGCCAGTCGCCAAGCACGAAGGGCCACCAAGGCCACCGCCAATCCTCCACCTGCGGCAGCCCACGGCATCGCCAGTTCGAAGTGTTGCACCGCATAAGTCATCCCCAAGGCCCCGATCGAAAGGGCCAACGCATGGGGCAATAAGGACCAGATCAGCCGCTTCATGCCTCCGATGCCTTCAGGTTCAAGTCCGCGCGGGTTAGCTCCACAAAGGAGATGGCTCGAAGCACTACCCGTTGGTGGTCTGCTGATTCGGCCCTGAGTTTTGCAAATTTCACCAAGTCGTTGAGCTTCAGAACTTCCACCAGCATTTCCCGCGCTTCGGGGCGCATGTCCACGTGCTGAATTCCTCGCTCTATTTCGGCTGTTGTGCGTTCAAGTGCAGCAAACTCAAACCGGTTCTCCAGGTAGGCCCGTAGGATTTCGGAGACAGCTGAGTGGTGCAATTTGTCCTGACCCTTTTTCCACAGTGCCTGCTCCTGCGTGCGCTGGAGGCTACGCAAGGCGATGGCATGCGCTGCTTCGCGAGGAACGGATGGCTGTGCAGTCGGCGTCCTGTCGTTGTTCAGCTGCCAGCGGCGAATGCCCCAATAAATTCCCCAGGCGAATAAGCAACTGAGGATGCATCCTAAAATCCAAGGAAGTGCCCTTTGGAGCCGCTCCCACCAGGTCCAGTTCACTTCCATGATGTCATGGAAGTCCGCGATTTGGCCTTCAGGCCCCAACTGCGGCCCATGGACCACGAAGAGCATGGAATTGGAAAGGAGGGTGTCTTGGCCCAAAATGAACGGCAACCCCGGCATGCGCACCAACCCTGTGTCCCAGGTCGTCACCCGCATGGACCGGGTTACGGCGATGCCATCGCTTCCATTTTCCAAAGCCACCAAAGAAGTGTCTTCAGGTAAAACCTCCAGCACCTCCCATCCACCGGGAATGGAATCAGCCGTTTCGGGCCAAACAAACGCAGCGGATGTCGAGGCGGGATCGCGAACAGCTTCAAGG
>DAISXU010000192.1:0-3600 GCA_036825655.1 Flavobacteriales bacterium
CAGTGGGGTGCGCAAGGAATGGTACCGCGATGACCTTGAAGCACACGAAAAACGCGATCCCATTCCGCGGTTGCGAAAGCGACTGGTAGCCCTGGGAATTGACGAAGAAGAATTGAACCGCATCCAACGCGAAGCGACTGAAAAAATTCAAGAACAATTTGACGAGGCGCTCTTGAAGCCGGAGCCAACACCTGAAAATCTCCTGGCACACACGCTTGCCCCAACGCTCATCAAGGAGGAAGAAGGTCAACGAATTGGCGACGATGACGAACCGACCCTCATGGTGGATTGTGCGCTTCATGCGATGCAAGAAATCTTGGCCGAACACCCCGAAGCGTTGCTCTACGGACAAGATGTCGGGGGGCGGCTCGGTGGCGTTTTTCGGGAGGCCGCCACCTTGGCGCAGAAGTTTGGCGACGACCGGGTGTTCAACACTCCCATTCAAGAGGCTTTCATCATAGGCTCCACAGCCGGGATGTCCGCTGCCGGATTGCGCCCCATTGTGGAGGTGCAGTTTGCGGATTACTTGTGGCCGGGACTCAATCAATTGTTCACGGAGCTGAGCCGCAGTTACTTCCTCTCAAATGGTCAATGGCCCATTCACAGCGTCATCCGGGTTCCCATTGGGGCCTACGGATCGGGTGGTCCTTACCACAGTTCCAGCATTGAATCGGTCTTGGCCAACATTCGAGGGATCAAAGTCGTCTATCCTTCAAATGGCGCCGACCTCAAAGGGCTCTTGAAGTCTGCTTATTACGATCCCAATCCCGTGGTCGTTCTGGAACACAAAGGTTTGTATTGGTCCAAGATTCCCGGCACAGAAGACGCCAAGGTCATCGAACCGGATGCCGCTTACCGCGTGCCCATTGGGAAAGCGCGTCTTGCGCATGCAAGCACCGCTGCCGGAGAACCCAAATGCACGGTGATCACCTACGGACGAGGAGTCTATTGGGCGAAAGAAGCCATTGAAGGACTCGAAGACCACGTTGAAATCTTGGATTTAAGATCGATTAGTCCTGTTGATTTTGACATGGTCTCCGAACGCATCAACCGTTCACACCGGGCCTTGATTGTGACCGAGGAGCCCGTGCTCAATGGTTTCGCTCAAGCACTCGCCGGACGCATAAGCACGGAGCTTTTCGCCGCTTTGGATGCACCTGTACAAGTGGTTGGATCCATGGAAACACCTGCCATCCCCTTGAATGAAGCTTTGGAACGGTTTGTGCTCGTCAACGCAAACAAGGTGCGAGACGCACTGGATGAAACCCTCGCATTTTGAATCGATTGCTCCCCTATTTGCTCCAACGGAACGCCATTTGCATCCTGTCGTTGTTGATTTGTTCACCATCAGCCCAAGCGGAGGACAACGGCAAGCCATGGAGCGGAACAATCACCTACGACGTGCAGGCACTGAACAATGAAGCGTCAGATTGGGATTACCTGCCGCAGACAATTTCTTATCACACCAACGGGCAGGCCTGGAAAATTGTCGAACGAGGGACGAGTTTCGAACGCATTTGGATGGGAAATTTAGGCGGTGAAAACTTCCACGTGCTTTTCCATTTTCTTGGGCACGCGGTGGAATTGCTGGAACCTTGTCCCCCAGCTTCAGATGACCCAAACGGCGAGTGGTATGAGGCTGCGGCGCCTTGCCCTTGGCCTGTAGGTGCTTTGCCAAAATCCTGCACCCTCCGAGATGGTCCTGCTACCTACCGCATCGCCGTCCGCGAAAAGGTCGATCGAGCGGTCAAAGACTGGAAACAATCGTTCTTCGAATTGCCTCAGGAATACGAGCCAATGGACCGTCTTTCGCTCGCAGCCTTGATGTCATCGCTTTCTCCTAGCAAAGATTGATATTCAGCAACTTACTTCCTCAATAGAAGCAACCTGCACCCACAATCACGCAGATTCTGGAAGCATGCGAACAAATCCTTCCATCGCAAGGTCATACTGGTATGACCCAGGCGAAGCCAAGCGAGTGGATTGTAGACAGCTGCCTCAAAGAAGCACCCGATGCTGTGCGCATCAAGTTGCGGCGCAAGCACAATGTTGGGCACGTGCCGATCACAGCTCATCCGGGTGCCAGCATTGGATTTTTATTGCCCACCACTCCAAGACTTAAGCGGCGTTATTCGCTCATTTCAGCCATTGATTCAGACGCGCCTGAGTTCATCGTAAAAGAGGTCAAAGGTGGAGTCGCTAGCCAGTTTTTTCATGAACAAATGAAAACCGGTGATACGCTCGAAATGCGGAATGTGCAGAATAACCTTTGGAAGGAACACTGGAGCGGAGAACCGAAAAGCTTCATTTGCTTTGCAGCAGGAATCGGAATCAGCCCCGTCTATAGTTTGCTTCGGTGGGGCCTGCAAGACCAGGGAAATCCTGCGCACTCGTTTCGCGTGTTTTATGGCTCGCGCACACCCCGTCATGCGCTGCTCGCCAAAGAATTGGATGAGCTAAAGTCAAATGACCGATTTGAGCTTCACCGACTCTTTTCCGAACGTTCCAATTCCGAGGAAGATACCTTAGGACGCATCACGAAGCCACAAATCAGGAAGTGGTTGACCGATAACCCAGAGGCCAAGGATGCAGAATATGTGATCAGTGGACCTTTCGGGATGATGCAAAACGTACACGATGTTTTGGACGAATTGAACATCCCCGCTTCGCAAAGGCATACCGAATACTTTACGGATCGCATCATTCAATCCCAGCAAAACGTGCTCGTGTCACCAGATCAAAATGCAGAATCACGATGCTCACAAGCACGCCCCAAATGCACCGTTGAAATCGAGCAAGATTCGGGCATTCAAACGTTTACGATGCACGGCGATGGCAAGTCCATATTGCGTGCCGCATTGGAAGCGGGTTTGGACGTCCCGCACTCGTGCCGAGGCGGTATTTGCCTCTCTTGCCAGGCGCAAGTAATTGATGGTGAAATCCTGCGAGATGGGGTCAGCGGTCTTTCTGAGAGCGAGAAATCGGATGGCAAAATCCTTTGCTGCCGAACGCAACCCAAGACCAGCCAGCTCAAGTTGAGATTTGATCGCTGATTCGTTGCCCAACAGCATTCATTTATGACTGGATTCCCGCCGTTAAATGGCAGAATATTCGCGCTCATACCGGTATGACAAAGGACTGACAATTGACCACGTCCCCACGTCAAATCTGCAGTTAATTTTGCCTCTCAATTTATCTGAAAACAGGAAAAATGCTCCACACTTCTTTGCGCAATTCTATGCTGATGACCCTTTCGGCAATCGCTTTCATTAATAGTCAAGCACAAACGGTTATTGAAGATTCGTTCTCCTTAGAAGCCGGGTACGAAGACATGGCATTTTACAGCCTGGAAACAGGTGTCGTAGCCCAAAGTCCATTGGCGGATTGGCACCTTGCCTTGGACATACGACCCATGGGAAGCACGGCTCGCATCAATTGCGGCACGGGAATGATGCTCTATCCATATGGCAACCTCGAGCAATGGTTGAATGTAGACTTTGAAAATTGGGTGACTCCTGAACCATTGCGCAACGATCATTCGGATTGGTCGAATGCCGCCTTCGCACAAGGCGGAGATGGAATGTTTGACCTCGGTTGGGG
>DAISXU010000193.1:0-3597 GCA_036825655.1 Flavobacteriales bacterium
GATTTGCCTCAAGGAGCCAATCTTCGCCCATGGAGCACTTCATGTTGTTCTCAGATGAGCGCATTTCGCTTGAGCTGGAGGAACGTGTGGAAGTGGAAGAATTCGATGAAAGCAGCTTGCACATGCGCCAATTGCTGAAGACCAAACTCAGCGACATGGACTTGAGTGTTCGTGCGTTGAATTGCTTGAAAGCAGCGGACATTGAAACGCTTGGAGATTTGGTCTCCTACAACAAAAACGACCTGCTTAAGTTCCGCAACTTCGGTAAGAAGTCCTTGACGGAATTGGAGGATTTGGTTGAAAGCAAGAGCCTGACGTTCGGAATGGACGTGAGCAAGTACAAATTGGACAAAGAGTGAAGCCATGCGTCACAACAAGAAATTTAATCACCTCTCACGTCAGAAGGGACACCGGAAGGCAATGCTTTCCAACATGGCCTGCTCGCTCATCGAGCACAAACGCATCACAACGACCCTTGCGAAAGCAAAGGCATTGCGGTCGTTTGTTGAACCATTGGTAACGCGTTCGAAGGAGGACACCACGCACAGTCGTCGTGTTGTTTTCTCTTACCTTGGAAATAAAGTTGCCGTTACGGAATTGTTCCGTGCGGTAGGCCCAAAAGTTTCAACGCGCGATGGCGGGTACACCCGCATCATTCGCACAGGCAATCGCCTGGGCGACAATGCGGAGATGTGCCTCATCGAGCTTGTAGATTTCAATGACATCTACGGAACAGATGGGAAGAAGAAGCGTTCACGTCGTTCACGCCGCGGGGGCGCTGCAAAGCCAGCAGTTGAGGCTGCTGTAGTTGTTGAAGAAACAACAGCAGACGAAGCTCCTGCTGCGGAAGAAGCACCAGTTGTAGAAGCTGCTGCGGAAGAAGCGCCAGCTGCGGAGGAAGCGCCAGCTGCGGAAGAAGCACCTGCTGCTGACGACTCAGAAGAGCCAAAGGCTTAAGCCTGCGAAATACGGTTTGGAAAAAGGGGACACATGTCCCCTTTTTTCGTGAATAATCTCTTGATAAACCCGTGCAAGAAGGAGCTCAGAGTCGAAGTATCTTTGCACCATGGCCAAGGAAAAAACACCCATGATCAAGGCGGTTCTCCATTTGGAAGATGGGACGCAATTTGAAGGAACTTCGATTGGTGCGATCGGAACGACCATCGGTGAAATTGCTTTCAACACGGGGATGTATGGGTATCAAGAGATTTTTACGGACCCCAGCTACTATGGCCAGATTTTGGTCATGGCGACAGCCCACATTGGCAATTACGCCACGCTAAAGCGGGAAGAAGAATCGGATCGTGTGCAGTTGGCGGGTGTGGTGGTTAAAAATTTCAGCGATGTAGGCAGCCGCGCAGGAGATGTCGTGGATTTGCAGAAGTATTTGGTGGAAGATGGAATTGTAGGCATTTCGGACATCGATACACGGTCTTTAGTTCGCCACATTCGGGAGCACGGAGCTATGAATGCCATCCTGTCATCCGAAGAATTGAGCGAAACAGATTTGAAAGAGCGCTTAGCAGCGGCTCCAAGCATGCAAGGGTTGGAGCTGAGCAGTAAGGTGACCACCGAAGTGCCTTATGAAGTTGGGCCAGAGGATGGGTTGAGGGTGGCGTTGCTTGACCTCGGCGTCAAGCGCAGCATTACACAGTGCCTCGTTGACCGTGGATGTCGGGTGCGGGTCTTTCCGATGCGAACAAAGTGTGCAGAAATGCTGGACTGGAACCCTCAGGGTTTTATGCTTTCGAACGGCCCCGGTGATCCATCGGCCATGCCTGAAGTGATCGCAGAGGTTGGGCAAATGGTGGAAACCGGGATTCCGATGTTTGGGATTTGTTTGGGGCATCAAGTGCTCGCATTGAGCCAGGGATTGAAGACGAAGAAGATGTTCAATGGCCACCGCGGCGTGAATCATCCGGTCAAAAATCTCATCTCTGGTAAGAGTGAAATCACCTCACAGAATCATGGCTTTGTCGTTGACCGTGTTGGATTGGATGAAAATGCATCCATTTCGTTGACGCACATTCATTTAAACGATGACACGGTGGCCGGAATTGCTCTGACAGGAAAACCAGTGTTTTCTGTTCAGTACCACCCTGAAGCCTCTGCAGGACCGCATGATAGCCGGTACTTGTTCGACGACTTCGTGGCCAACATGCAAGTTCCAGCGCAAGTTTGACCATCGGCTCATTCGACGTAACTTGCGGCGCCTCGCGGGTTTGAATGAGAGACCCACGCCGGTAAAGGCACCGGCATTCAATTAAAAATTCCGAAGCGATGAGCTACATTGATGAAATTTATGCGCGCCAAATCTTGGACTCGCGCGGCAACCCTACCATTGAGGTAGAGGTCACGACAACTGAAGGAGCATTTGGGCGCGCAGCAGTTCCTTCTGGAGCTTCAACTGGCATCCATGAAGCTGTTGAACTTCGTGATGGAGGGGATGAGTGGATGGGAAAGGGTGTAACCAAAGCTGTGGACCATGTGAACACCGTATTGGCGGATGAGCTTAATGGTTTTGATGTCACGGACCAGCGCATGATTGACCAAGTCATGATTGATTTGGACGGCACCGCGAACAAGGGAAATCTAGGCGCTAACGCTATCCTCGGTGTGTCTTTGGCCGTAGCAAAAGCAGCAGCAGAAACCGTGGGTGAGAGCCTTTACCGCTACATCGGTGGTGTCAATGCCCACACCTTGCCAGTGCCTATGATGAACATCTTGAATGGAGGATCACATGCCGACAACAAGATTGACATCCAAGAATTCATGATCATGCCGGTAGGGGCGGAGACCTTTTCCGATGGCCTGCGCATGGGAACAGAGGTTTTTCACCACCTGAAGTCTGTGTTGAAGGCAAAAGGCCATTCGACCAATGTGGGTGATGAAGGTGGTTTTGCCCCGAATTTGGGGTCCAACGAAGAAGCGATTGAGGTGGTTTTGGAAGCCATTGAAAAAGCGGGCTATAAGCCTGGCGATGACATGTTGATTGCTTTGGATGCGGCTTCATCTGAGTTTTACAACGCGGAAAAGAACCGCTATCACTTTGAATCTACCGGCGACATCCTTTCAGGGTCTGACCTCGTTTCATTCTGGAGTGATTGGGTGAAGAAGTACCCCATTGCGAGCATCGAAGATGGCATTGCAGAAGACGATTGGGCGACTTGGAAGGCGCTCACAGAGGCCGTTGGGGATAAAGTTCAGCTCGTTGGTGACGACTTGTTTGTGACCAATGTTCACCGTTTGGCACGCGGCATCGAAGAGGGCATTGCCAACTCGATTTTGGTGAAGGTCAATCAAATTGGAACCCTCACCGAGACCATCAATGCTGTGAGCTTGGCGCACAACAACGGTTATACGAGTGTGATGAGCCACCGCTCAGGAGAAACGGAAGACACGACCATTGCTGATTTGGCCGTAGCGCTCAATACAGGGCAAATCAAGACCGGTTCGGCCAGTCGCTCAGACCGCGTTGCCAAGTACAACCAACTGCTTCGCATCGAAGATGAGTTGGGCGAAACAGGACACTACCGCGGCAACGCTTTCAGAGGGTAATTACTCGGTGCTATTGGCTACATGGTACAGGGCAATCCC
>DAISXU010000194.1:0-3570 GCA_036825655.1 Flavobacteriales bacterium
CTCATCAGCCAAGATGTTCCATTGGAATTGTGTCCTACCAGCAATGTGCTTACCGGAGCTTGCGCTTCCATCGACCAACACCCTTTCAAGACCCTCTTGGATGCAGGAGTCAAAGTAACAGTCAATACGGACGATCCGGGCATCATGTGCACAAACCTTCAGAACGAATACAACTTATTAAACAACGCCTTCAGCATTGACCTTGAATCTTTCGAGACCTGCAACGCTTGGGCTTATGAAGCGAGTTTCATTCCATTGGCCAGAAAGGAATACGCCTGGAACAACCGATTCAAATCCGAAATGTCATGATAAAAGCACCATCTACCAACCCACGAATCATCGCCTCCATTGCGATGATTTTCGGAATGATCACTGCCACAAAAGCCCAAGAAAACACAGTTGGAACCATCGCTTTCGACCCTTCCGAATTTTCTCCTGGCTACACTCTTATTTACCCCCACAATCAACCCCATGCACGCCTCATCGATGGCTGTGGAGAAGTGGTTCACATTTGGGAAAATGAGGCCGATCGTTTTCCAGGGAATAGCGCAATGCTGACCCCATCAGGTGGTTTGGTCTTTGCGCACCGGCCTGAGGATGACTCAGACTCACCGATCATTGCGGGAGGCAGAGGAGAAACCATCGAAATGCGGTCGTGGGAAAACATCCCGCTTTGGAGCTATTCATTGAATGACAGCTCCGGGCGCTTGCACCACGACTTCACCTTCATGAACAATGGACATGTTCTGGCCATTGCATGGGAAAAAATCGATTCCCTGGAAGCCGTCGAGGCCGGTCGCAACCCTGAAAATCTCGAAGGAGGTGAGCTGTGGAGTGAGCGTTTGATCGAGCTTCAGCCAGATGGCAAAGGAGGAGCCTCTGTTGTATGGGAATGGCGTGCATGGGATTACCTCATCCAAGATTTTGACTCTACCAAAAACAACTTCGGAGTGATCGCTGACCATCCTGAGAGAATCAATGTCAACTTCGGTACCATTGGAAACAACGCACCCGACTGGCTGCACGCAAATGGCATCGATTACAATCCGCAAACCAACCAAATCTTGTTGAGCGTACCCAACTTCGATGAACTCTGGATCATTGATCGAGGGCAAGAAGACTTGGGGCTGGTTTGGCGATGGGGAAATCCCGAGGCATACGGACAGGGCACTCCTGAAGACCAGCAACTGTTCTATCAGCACAGTGGAACTTGGTTGGATGCACCCTATTTACAAAACTCACCAGACTTTGGGAAAATTGGTGTTTTTAACAACCGCAATCCAGGCACATCGGGACCGTTCTCAAGCGTCCACATCATTGACCCAACTTTGCAGGAAGGCGGTCTGTATGCGATGGAAAACAACACCTACTTGCCTGTTGAATTTGATTGGACATGGACTGCTCCGGTTCCAACGGACTTTTTCAGCAGCGGGCTGTCCAATTTTGAACGCCTGGCCAATGGGAACAACCTCATCTTGGCGGGACGCCAAGGTGAAATCCTGGAGCTGACGGCTGAAGGTGATACGGCTTGGCATTACCGCGTTCCGCTGCAAAGCGGCATGCCTGTTGAGCAAGGCACGGAACTCGGCACCAATGCCAATATCCTATTCAAAGCACGGCGCTATCCCGAGCAATTTCCGGCATTCGCAGGTGTCGAACTTGAGCCCATGGGGGCTTGGGAATTGAATCCACAGCCCGTGGTGAATTGCTTGCCATGTGAATTGGAGGTTAGCATTGAGGTCGTGGAAGACACATATGCCAGCGCCAATGTGTCAGGTGCTTCAGGTGAAACCACAGCCATCTGGTCCTTGGATGATGTCAACCTCTGCGAAGGAGATACGCTCGTCTTTTTCGACGAGGAGAGTCCATGCCAATCCAACCTAGACCTACTTGTACTCGGAGACGTTGTGACGCTCACGGTCATTGATGAACAAGGATGCGAAGCAAGCGAAACGTTCACCTGGACAGCAATCAACCAAGTGGATTACACTCACCGCTCTCCCATCCGCGTCTTTCCCAACCCAAGCAAAGGCGAGATCAACCTGGCAGGACTTCCGTTGGATGCCTCCATCACCATCTTGAATGCTGCGGGACAAAGCGTTTGGAATCAGACGACAACCGGCCGATCCGCGCTGAGCATCTCCTTGCATCATTTGCCTGCAGGTTGGTATTTCCTTGAAGCAGATGGCAAACGCACTCCATTCATCTTATTGCCACATTAAATTCGCCTCATGAATCAATCGATTTTGGTTTCACAAGAAGACGGAGTTTGCACCATTGTGCTCAACCGCCCAGAAGTCTTCAACAGCTTTGACCAAGCCATGGGCAAAGCGTTTCAAACAGCATTGGATGAGGCAGCCCAGGACCGTGCGGTTCGGTGTGTGATCATTACCGGAAATGGCCGAGCATTCTGCGCCGGTCAAGACCTCAAAGAAGTCACGGCACCCGATGCACCCGATTTTACGACCATTGTCGAAAAAACATACAACGAAAGCATTCGACGCATACGGAACATGGAAAAGCCTGTCATAGGCGCCATCAATGGAGTTGCGGCAGGAGCTGGAGCAAACATTGCATTGGCCTGCGATCTGACCATCGCAAAGCGTTCCGTCAAATTCATCCAAGCCTTCTCCAAAATTGGTTTAATCCCTGACAGCGGAGGAACATGGATGCTTCCACGATTAGTCGGCATGCAACGGGCTGCCGCCATGGCCTTTTTTGGTGAGCCGGTCCTTGCCGATGAAGCCGCATCCATGGGCCTCATTTACAAGTCTGTGGAAGATGAAGCATTTGAGGAGCAAGTGCAATCCGTTGCCCAGCGATTGGCCAGCATGCCCACCTTCGGACTGGGCCTGACAAAGAAGGCATTCAATCTCGGCTGGGAAAATGACCTTTCTTCGCACCTCACGACGGAACGCGATTTACAAATGCTTGCATCGCAGAGCGATGATTATGCGGAAGGCGTAGCCGCCTTTCTCGAAAAGCGCAAACCTACCTTTCAGGGAAAGTGATGGCACAAACCTGGATACATACCGAGGAACAACTTCCCAACGACGACCAACGTGTATTGGCCTTCATCCCCGGCAATAAAGTTTTCTTACCGGGCAAAGACCTCGACTTTGAAATTCGCGCGAATCACTTCGCTGACAATCCCGAAAAAGCCGAAAAACACGGCCTCCATTTTTGGGCAGGTGAAGGAAGTAGCAATCGGTATTTCACCGAGGTCACCCATTGGGCTCCCATTCCAGCAGGGCCAGCTGTCCCGGGACAGTGAACCAACGCTAACTGGACTTCCGCTGCGCCAAAGCAAACATTTGAATCGCAGCCAAACCAGCGGTCTCCGTGCGCAATCGTTGATCTCCGAGTGATACTTCGCACGCACCCGCTTGCTTGGCCGCTGCAATTTCATGTGCGGTGAAATCGCCCTCGGGGCCGATCGCAACCCAACACGAAGTCGCGGGTTTCAGTGCTTCAAACAAGTGATCTTTTGCTCCTTCCTCGCAATGAGCAATGAATCCCACTCCAGGTGCCGTAGCTAAAAAATCATTCCATGAAATTGCGGGCTTCAAT
>DAISXU010000195.1:0-3518 GCA_036825655.1 Flavobacteriales bacterium
CAGCCCTCCCGTCAGAACAAAGAATACCATAATTGTTCCGTGAATGGTCACCAATGCCAGATACGCGTTGCGATCTAGAACGCCCCCTGGAGCCCATTTGCCCAAGAACGTTTCCAAAATGGCAAAACTTTCTCCTGGCCAGCCCAGCTGCAATCGGAAGAAAACCGATAACATAACAGCTACGACTCCCATTACGATTGCCGTAACGAGGAATTGCTTAGAGATCATCTTGTGATCGTGCGAGAAAACGTATTTCGATACGAAACTCTCTTCGTGCTGATGTGCTTGTGCGCCCATGATTTAGAGGGATGCCGTTATGGTTTGACTTTCTTTCTGTGCGGAGGCTTGCTCCATCTCTGGCTCCTCAGAACCTTCCTTAACAATGAACTCGCCTTGCTCCGACATCCAAGCGTCGTATGCCTCTTGCGATTCGATCACAATCTTCATTTGCATGTTGAAGTGCGCCGCACCACAAACTTTGTTGCAAAGCAGCACGTAATCGAATTCGGGATTCTCCAAAACCGTGCGCATGGAATCCGTCGTGATTGTTGGTGTCATCTTGAACCGCGTCGGGACACCAGGTACCGTATTCATCTGAGCGCGGAACTGTGGCATGTAAGCAGAGTGAATCACGTCGCGTGAACGGAAAACAAATTCAACTTCTCGCCCAACAGGCAAGTGAAACTCGCCTTTTACAATTTGATCGTCCATTCCCGATTCCCAAGCGGTGAGTTCACCATCGAAATCGAAGTTCCGAATTTCTTGAATCCGCTGTCGGTGGCGAATCAAGCGGTAGAGCTTATCCTCTTTCGCCTCATAGGCGGCCTCGGTTAAGATGTTGACTTTATCGGACTCTAGCATGTGCTCAATTTCCACCATACGAGCTTCCAGAGCCTGTTTGCCATCCCCGTGGTCTGCGTGCGCGTCGTGACCATGATCACCGTGATCGTCCGCATGCGCGTCATGGCCGTGATCACCGTGATCGTCATGTCCATGGCCGTCGTGCCCATGATCGTCATGCAACTCTGCTTCTATCGCAGCCCACTCCGCAAGCAAATGGCCTTTTTCATAATTGATTTCCTCTTCGACCTTGGCAATCTTTTCTTCGATTTCTGTCAAAGCAGCAGCTACCCCTTCTTCGGTTACAATCCCCAATGCATTCATCGGAGTGATCAGGTTGTAGTTCGCTTGGCCAAATTCACCATCCGCACCGGGATAGCGAGCGGTCCAATCGAATTGCTTGGAATACAGCTCAACACGCAGCGCATCTTCGGAAGCCTCACCGGTCATTTCATTCCAAGTCTGCAGGCCGTAGGCAATAATGATCGCCAAGACAACAGAAGGAATCACAGTCCAGATCAGTTCGAGTCGGTTGTCGTGCGCAATGAAACGCGCTTTGCGATCCGCACGGTGATAGTACTTCGCAGAAAACCAAAACAGCAGGGTATTGACAATGAAGAATACCACGAAGATGATGGCCATGTTAAAGTCCATCAGCCGGTCGACTGCCACTCCGTGCTCCGAAGCAGGAGGCGTTCCATATGAACCATACTTCACCAGCAGCACCACAAATGACACGTAAAACGCGACCATGAAGGCCAAGAACAGACCACCGTTCAATCGGTTGTCAGCTTCTGATATGTCCTCTTCCCGCTTTCCTCGAAGTGAGATGGAAAGCTGGTACACTTTGGACAACTGCACTGCAGCTACCAAACCAAGGACAACAACGAGGAGAATGAGCAATTTCATCACTTAACGGGTCTTGCAATCAATAGTGTAGTTCTTTCGACTCTTGTAGCATCGGATGATTCTTGGGAATCAACGGAGCTTTACTCAGCGCATTCAATGTGCGGTTGATGTACAGTCCGAGGAATCCGAGAAACAATCCTATCTCAAAAATACCGAATTCATTGTGGTCGAACATCGTCCCGGGTATAACAAGCAGATACACGTCTGCAAAGTGCCCCAGGAAGATGAGCATCCCCACAGGAACGATGAATTTTGAATTTCGTTTGGTATCCCGTGGCAACAAGGTATAGAACGGAATGGCGAAATTCACGAAGAAGGTGATCATGAATGGCACCTGATAATCAGAGAAAAAGCGCTGGGTGTAATACGTTACTTCCTCCGGAATATTCGCATACCAAATCAATAGGAATTGGCTCACCCAGAGGTAACTCCAAAGCATCGATATCGCGAACATCCACTTCGAAATATCATGCATGTGACTTGATGTAACCTCCTGGTAATATCCTTTCCCACGCAACCAAATCAAACCCACATTGAGCATGATCATGAAACTCACCCACATTCCTGAGAACAAATACCAGCCGAAAAGCGTGGAAAACCAGTGGACATCAATGGACATCACCCAATCCCAAGCGAGCATCGAACTGAAAACAGCAAAAAACACCAAGAATACCGCACTGCGGCGAAATTGTTTGAAGTGCAAATCCAAATCCGGCTTCTCATCCTCGAGCAATGACCATCTTCGGAACAAACGAGCGAAAATCAAGAAAGTCGCCACATAACCCAACGTTCTCAGCCAAAAAAACCAAGGGGTGAAGTACGCTTCTTTCCCTGCAATGATGTGATCATAATTGGGGTTTTCAACCGCTCCCGCTTCAGGGGCATCCAAGTATACCGTCTGGTCTCCCTCCACGACCATGTATTCATGGTATAGCGTTGAATCCATCCAATGGTACAAATGGTGTGCATGGAAAAAGTGTCCTGCAGCCAAAACAAAGATGATCACGCCCCCACCGATGGGCAAGAAATGCCACATGGCTTCAAATGTTCGCTTGATGATGGCCGACCATGAGGCCTCTACCGCATAGTTCAACGCATAAAAGAACAACGCTGCCAAAGAGATGGAAAACCAAAAGAATCCATTGATGAGCAGGTTGGCCCACCAGCGCTGGTGGTGATCCGATCCATCGGTAAAAAAGCCTCCAATCAAGGCAATCAACCCAATTCCCATAAGGATTTGAGTGATCAGTTTCGTACGTCCTTCGAATTTGAATTCCATGATCAGTTATTCATAGCCATGGCATCATCCATATCGGAATCTGCCGGTTTCACTACGTTGCCATTGTCGTCAAACTCCGGCATATCACCTCCATTCTGAAGGACTTTAATGTACTCAATGACCAACCAGCGGTCTTTCTGAGAAAGCTGAGAGGCATGCGAACCCATCAAACCCTTGCCATATGTCAAGGTGTGGTACATTTTGCCCTCGGGCAGGTCTTTCAATTTATCACTGTAACTCGGGATGCCTTGGATGTGACCATTGCGGCTCAGCGCACCATCACCCTTGCCGCCCTCGCCGTGGCACTGGGTGCACATCAAGGTATAAATCTCTTGTCCAGCTTCTAATTCAGTTTGGCCAACTTGAGCCAATGGCGACTTTAAGTTCATGCCCGCAGCCTCGTAACCTTCCACCGTATTGGCAAAGGCATAGGGCATGACATAATCCATCGCGCTCGGGTTAAATGGAACCGTCCCTGCAACCGGCTTCC
>DAISXU010000196.1:0-3485 GCA_036825655.1 Flavobacteriales bacterium
CAATCTCAAGGGGGTCCATGCCACGCTTTTTGCAAAGCTCTTTGACCGCTTCCGCCCCCATGTCAGATGTAGCCTTTGACGGGTCCTTAAGGATGTGACGTTGACTGATTCCAGTCCGAGAACGAATCCACTCATCGTTGGTGTCGACCATTTTTTCGAGGTCAGCATTCGTCAATAAGTCATCGGGCACATAGCCCGCTACGGCGGTGATGGCGGCTTTCATCGGGTTTGATTTTGACCTTTTGAGTCGATTAAGCCGGCTAAGATACACACCACGAATAACACCACGGGTAGAATTCCTTCGCAATCGAGGTGATTGAGGGTGACAAAAAAAAAGGAAGGCCATGCCTTCCTTTCAATTCTGAGCGAGACGCGTTTACGCTTCTGCCTTTTCCATCACAACTTTACCCTTGTAGTAAAGTTTTCCTTCGTGCCAGTGAGCACGGTGGAACAAGTGAGGTTGTCCTGTCGTTGGGCAAGTAGCCACGTTTGCAGGAGTCAGGGCGTCGTGGGTGCGGCGCTTGCGCGTGCGCGTCTTACTTTGACGTCTTTTAGGATGTGCCATGACAGCGTATTATTTCAGTTCTTTCAATGCGTTCCAACGAGGATCTGTCGGCTCTTCATCATCATTTCCTCCTTCTGGGCCGTCGAGTCTGTTTAGCATGTCTTGGTCACAGTCCGCTTCGTCCAAATGAACGATTCGCCTGGGCAAAGACAGGTGGACAAACTCGAAAATGGGCTGGCTCAGGTCCAATTCGTGAAGTTCAGGCCCGAGGGTCCAAACTTCAGCTTCAAAATCCGTTGATTCGCCAAGTTTGGCAATCACACGGTCTTCGAATTCGATGGCAAAATCAAAAGATTCCAGACACCGATCACAAGTCACTTCAACGTTTCCATTTAAGTGAATCCTGCAATCGAGTTGAGCACCCAGTTTTTCCAAGTGTACATCTACCATCAAGTTGCCATGATGGATTTCAGAGAGAGGAAATAATGCAAAGAACGTCGAGTCTACCTCCATTTGAAATCCATGGTGTCCTTCTTTCAAACCCTCAAAGGCTATGCGATAAGGGGCCAAATGATCCACGTCGTCCAAATTTCGGGAGGGCAAAGGTACATCGGACGGGTCAAAAAGCCAACACCTCGCTGTTCGTTTCTGTAGCTGCCCCCGTCACTCCCCCCTCCGACGCCTTGTATAATCGTCGTCTCGTTGTCTTTTCTCACTGATTTCCAGTGGGTTGGAAGTCAGTTCTCGGTGCTCGAGGCGGTTTCTTCGGATGTCGCGTGCAGCAAAAATGGCCGCTCGCAGTGAATCTGCGTTGGCGTCACCTTGGCCCGCTATGTCAAAACCTGTGCCATGGTCCGGGCTGGTTCGAACAACTGGAAGCCCAGCCGTAAAGTTGACTCCCGCGCCAAAGCTCAGGGCTTTGAAAGGAGCCAGACCTTGATCGTGGTACATCGCTAAAACCCCGTCGAAGGACTTGAACGCCCCCGACCCAAAAAACCCATCCGCTGCGTAGGGACCAAAAACCAAATGCCCCTCTCCTGCTAATTCGCGAATCGCAGGTTGAATGATCCGCTTTTCTTCATCGCCCATTAGCCCGTTGTCACTAGCGTGCGGATTCAATCCCAAAACTGCTATGCGCGGATTGGCTACTCCAAAATCGCGCTGCAAGGACTCCATGAACAGGGTGACCTTCTTTTTGATTAGCGAAGTTGAAAGGGCTTGTGAAACATCTTTCAAAGGAATGTGTCCTGTCGCAACTCCAACACGCAAATCTCCGGCGTTGAGCAACATCAGTACGTCTTCCACATTGGCGAAATCTGCGAGGTATTCAGTGTGGCCAGGGAATTTGAATGCACCGAGCTTCATGGCATCCTTGTGAATGGGGCAGGTCACCAACACTTCTACACGTGTGGAGGCCAAATCCTGAACGGCTTTTTCCAGAGAGGCGAAAGCAAATTTCCCAGCTTCTGCCGTTACTTGACCCCAATTCAACCCCCAAGCTTCTTCTTGAATTGCGACCACATTGAGTTGATTTGCCTTCGCGTGATCTGCTCCACTTACAACCGCCCAATTCAAACGATCGGCGAGGTTGGTTACGTTCAGTGCAGCTTCCACCAAGTCTGGAACGGCATAGAGAATGGGAGTGATTTCTGAGAACATGCGCTCATCGGCGAATGTTTTGACGACCGTTTCGATTCCGATGCCATTGGGGTCACCGGAGGTGAGGGCCACGCGTGTTGGGGAATTTTTGGAACTCATGATGCGGTGCAAAGTTAGGAGATGCACGGGGTGAACTAACTTGCCATCTTCAATGGGTGATCAACTATTTCATTGTGGGCTGCCTCGGAGGCTGTTTTTGGCAGTAGGATTGCTGCTGTGCGGCAATGTGGCCTGGGCCACCCACAATCGGGCTGGCGAAATCACCTATACCCACCTCGAAGGCTTGACGTACGAGGTGTTGATTACAACTTACACGAAGTCTACGGCTTTGGCTGATCGGCCCTGGCTGTACCTCACGTGGGGAGATGAATCCAATTCGCAATTGGATAGCTTGGAGCGAGACGCGGATAACATTTTGATGTTGCCTGGTGAAGTTCAAGTAAATTTCTATCGCGGAACACATACTTACGGTGGGCCTGGAGAGTATGAGATTGCAGTGGAAGACCCCAATCGCAACGATGGAGTGTTGAACATTGACGGGTCGGTAGATGTACCATTTGCCATTCGCTCTTTGCTGGTGATTAATCCCTTGGCTGGCCACAACAGTTCGGTGCAGTTGCTCAATGCTGCCCAGCAAAATGCTTGCAGGGCACAACCTTGGATTCACAACCCAGGCGCACACGATCCAGATGGAGACATTTTGACCTACACACTCGTTCCCTGTCGAGGTTACAATGGCGCATTCATTCCGGGTTACCAATACCCTCAAGAGGTGAGTCCAGCAGATGATTCGTTTGAAATCGATCCGTCCACTGGCGATGTGACCTGGTTGACTCCTCAAATTGTGGGGGAGTACAACATTGCCATCCGAATCCAAGAATGGCGCTGGGTCGCCGGTAGTTTGGTGCGCGTCGGCGAGGTCATTCGAGATATGCAAATTGCCGTGGAGCAATGCACGAATGAGCCTCCTGTTATCGAAGATGTCAACGACACCTGCATCGTGGCCGGCACGTTTTATACGCAGGCTTTTGAAGCATCAGACCCCAACGGCGATCCTTTGGGAATGACCGCTGTCGGAGGACCCATTTCGGAGGTGGAGCACCCGGCTGTTTTCACTTACCAAGGAGGAGGTTCTGCCACGTTAAATTGGTTCCCTCAATGCACAGAGGTTCGACAGGAACCCTATGCGGTTGTCGTCAAAGCACAGGATGTTTCGATTCAGGTAGACCTTGCGGATTTGGAGACGGTTTCCATCCGGGTGGTCTCACCGGCACCACTCGCTGAAGCGGCAGATGCGGTTGGGAATTCTGTTCTCCTGTCC
>DAISXU010000197.1:0-3482 GCA_036825655.1 Flavobacteriales bacterium
AATTCCACTTCAAAGATGAGCGCTGCAAGCGGAGGAATTGGCCCATTTGGATTTGGGTTGGCTCCGTACGCCAAGTTCTGTGGAATATAAAAAATGGTCTTTCCTCCAGGCTTCATGAGTTGCAGCCCTTCGGTCCAGCCCGCTATCACATTGCCCAAAGGAAATGAGATGGGCTCGCCTCGCGAGTAAGAGGAATCGAATTCGGTTCCATCGATCAAGGTTCCACGGTAATGCACTGTTACTGTTGAAGCAGCAGTTGGCGATTCGCCCTCGCCGACCGTTTCGTGCTTGTACTGAAGTCCTGAGGCAGTGGTTTGAATCCCATCTTTGGTTGCGTTTTCAGCGAGAAAAGATTGGCACTCTGCGTCGTATCCTGCTGAGGCTTTAGCTTGCTTGGCTTGCATAAAGGCTCCCACCATTTCGTTGGCTTGTTCAGGAGTAAGTCGAGCGGCACCTGTCATTTGACTGGATAGTCCTTCAGCCATTTCAGCGGTGGAAATGGATTCAAGTCCTTGGTCTTGCAGGTTTTTAGCGAACAATACGCCCAGAGCGTAGCTGATGTCTTCCATGGATGGATTTTGATTTTGGGCCTGCACAGTGGTGACAAGCGCTGAGATGATGAGGATGCCGAAGGCGCTTTTTAGCCGTTGGCAGATTATAGAAATTGATTTCATGATGCGATTGATTTTTTATCTCGGGTGAACAACCAGGTATCGGCACTGGACATAGAACGGTCCCAGCGGTAGCCCATTCCGCCAAACCCTCTCATTTCATCGGGATCAGTGATTCGATTTTGGATGATGAATTTTGCCATGGCACCGCGTGCTTCTTTGGCGTAAGCCATTAAGGCCTTGTACTCGCCCTTCACCAAGTCTTTGAATACGGGCGTAATGATGCGTCGATCCATGGATTTTAACTGAGCTGCTTTGCTGTATTCTTGACTCGCGAGGTCAATAATGGGGCCTGAAGTCTCCTCTTGAAGCCTCCGTTGCAGCCTATCTCCCCAAAACGCATACAGGTTTTTGGTTGTGTCGTCATTTGGCCATTTCAATCCCATTTCGAGTCGATAGGATTGCATGTAATCCTTGGGGGCCAAAATGCCATAAAGTCCGCTCAAAATGCGCAAGTGTTCTTGCGCAAAATCCATGTCTTCTGATGACCAGGAGCGGGTGTCCAATCCTGTATATACGGCACCCTTGAAACCGTAGGCCGCCGGTTTCGCATTGTTGTCAGTAAAAGGTGACTCCCAATTGGCACAACGTTCATGCGCTTCTTCGGCTATGGCTTTGCTGACTTTCATCAGAGATGCAATCTCGGAAACACTCAGTTTCTTCAACTCTTTCATCAATGAGCCCGCGTCTTCCAGAAAGGATGGCTGCGTGGGCACAAATTTCACTGGAAATTCGTCCGAGGCCATGGTTTTGGAAGGGGAGAGGAGAACAAGCATTGCGCCGACAAAAGTAGGTGGTATCCTCAGTGATTCCAATTGCGTTATATTCGAAGCATGAATTCGAAATCAACCCTCCCCATATTCGTATTGAGCTTGGCTCTGAGTTTTTCTTTTAATCTTCTTTCGCAGTGCGAAGAAGGAGAAACGGCCATTGAATTTGTCATCGACACGGATGCATGGGGCTATGAGATGTATTGGGAATTGACGCCGTCGGGCTCGGGGTGTGGGAGTGCCGATTTTTTGGCGAGTGGTGGCAACTCAGAAAATGTGGGTTGCGACGGAGCTGGATCGGATGGTTCAGGCGGAACTACGTATGGGAATAATGCCATTTATGTTGAAGGACCTTTCTGCTTCAGCACCGGAGAACCGTTGGACTTAATTCATGTGGATAGTTACGGAGATGGAGGCTCCCGTTTTGACTTGGTTATGGATGGTGTGCTTTCGGGAATATTCAATGGAACAGGCGCTGGCAATGTATGGACGTTTACCGCTGGCGAGAGTTTGCTTGTCGAGAACGATGTGCCTTGCGATGCCGCTGCGGTAGAAGTAGACGGACCGACGGTTATGATTTCTACAGCAGGTGCAACGGTGCAGGCGGGCGAAGTTTCGCCGCCAGCTGCGCCAAACGGCTCATGCAATTTACCCGGTTCATGGTGCGGATCTGATGGCAATGTGACCGCTTCTGGTTGGGTCTCTTTTTCTCCCGAAACCGAAGCGCCACTCATGATTTCTTCTTGCACGGACAGTGCGAGTTTTGACACTCAAATTGCCCTTTATAAAGTGGAAGACTGCGCGGATTGGGCGTCATTCGAGTTGGTGGCATCAGGCGATGATCAGTGCGGTGGTTACCGATCCATCATGTACACGAGTTGCTTGGAAGTGGGGGCGACATACCTCATCCAAGTGGAAGGATGGGGCGGACAGACGGGTGATGCGTACATCTCGGTTTCCACGTTGGAAGAAAGTGACATCAGTGCCGATGCACAGCAACGAAATGTCACGTGTCCACTGGATAAAGATTTTGAGGCCAACGGCCTTCTGCTGCCTTTTGTCAATCTTGGAGGTGCCGATTTCAGTTGTTCTTGGACGGGTCCTAATGGTTTTACATCGGAAGAGTCATGGCTTTATGGCCTTGCCCCGGGCACCTACACCGCTGCCATCACTACCACGTGTGGTGCTCAATTCTCTTTGAGCCGCACGATTTCAGCGCCGGAACCCTGGGATACCGAAACGACCATCGCGGAGGCATCATGCGCGGAAGCGGCAGACGGTTCTGTCGAAATTAGCGTTAGCGGCGCCACTCCTGATTACACATTTGTTTGGACGGGTCCGAATGAATTCACGTCAGAAGAGCAAAATCTTTTCGGCTTGTTGCCGGGCACCTATCAGTTGTCACTCAGTGACGCGAACGGATGCGCAAACTCGGTCACAGCCTTCATCCCAGAGGTGGAGGCCTCGGACTTCAGCATTGGGAGTGACACCATTATTTGCGAAGATGAGCCGCTCTTGATCTACGGCCCACTCGGCTATGATTACGAATGGCAAGATGGGTCGACCAATCAATTTTTCTACGTCGCACCGGGAGACTTCGCTCCGGGCACCTATAGTATCATCCTTTCAGGCTCAACCGATACCGGTTGTTCGTTCGCCGATGCTCTGCTGTTGACCGTGCACGAATGTTCCCTCGGGATGGATGAATTGGGATTGGCCGATCGATTCCTTTACCCGAATCCCGCCACAGATGAAGTCTACATGAACCTTGATTGCGGTCAAAATGGTTGGCAAGCCGTGGCATTTGACGCCACAGGCAGAAAGATTGCGGAGCGGCTATGGAAGGGAGCGGGATCGCCTGTGTTTGATGTAAGTTCTTGGCCTGTTGGACGGTACACGATTCAGTTTCGAGACGAAGATCGTTCGCTCATTCACAGCCTTAGCGTTACCCGCTGATTTCCCCTTTTAGCTTCAGAATTCAGCTCGTCCGAGCAAGGAGCAGGCGCGCTGGACTTGTTCCGCTGTGACGTCACGGTGGGTG
>DAISXU010000198.1:0-3479 GCA_036825655.1 Flavobacteriales bacterium
CCCCAATCACCTCGCCCCAAGTACAACCCATCCTCCTCAATGGCCATCCACGTGCTATCCATTCCTGAGGTAGGGAGGGATTCGGACTTCCAACCCCTTTCTGCCCATTGAGCATGCATGCCCGTGCTATCTGTCCAACCAAACACGGTCAAAAAATCCCCGTTGCTCCGCTCCAACTGCAAGTGCGTGCCATCACCTCGCCCGCACAACTGAGGTGGAGGTGCATGACCCGAAGTTCGACTGGCTTCAGCAAAGACCAAGCCCTGAATTTCGCCTTGCTGAACCCCATGGCGCCAAGCGTTCCAGGCCACCGGGAATTCAGCGCCAACCACCTCCATCCCAAAGGAAGTAGCACTTGTGGGAAGCAGGTTGCCTGATAAATCGACGGCCTGAAAGGTGCTCCAGTAGCCTTCAGCTTTGCGGAAGAGCTGCGTTTTGCCATGACGCTGGGGATGCCAAACGGCCATCATTTCTGCCTCAACTGGCCCTTTGCCCCAATTCAATTGCTCACCACTTGGGTTAGCCAACCAACCTCCCGGCCATGGCAACCAATCCAGCGAGTCCATCACGGGGCAATTTGCTCCAGGTGCGAACCAAAGCGTGACCGCACCAGATTGAAAGCGCATCATGCGGTCAACGCCCCAATCGGAGGCCGCTCGGCCTTCCCAAAGGGTCCAATCCTCCCAGCCCTCACCCGCAATTTCCAAAGGGTCTTGCGAATCACTGGGGTCATAAGGCACCGCATAAAAAACAGTAACGGCTGCGACCACAGCTACGATTGCCCCCAAAGCCCATCCTTTCCAATCCGAGTTCATGCTGGCAAGTTCATGAAATCCTGCTCCAATCTGGACGTCCCGAAGCAACACGTTTCAACTCCCGATTGAGGATAGCGTGCTTTGGGTTTTTCAACTCTGGATCCTCCTCAAGCACTCGGGATGCAATGTAACGTGCGGCAGTTAGGACCTCACGATCACGCATCAAATCCGCCATCTTCAAATCCGGAACGCCCGACTGTTGAGTTCCCATCAAATCACCCGGACCCCGGAGACCCAAGTCAACTTCCGCGATTTCGAATCCATCATTGGTGCGGCACATCGTCTCCATCCTCAATGCAGCCTCCTTACTCAATTCATCGCGCGTCATGAGGATGCAGTAACTCTGCTCCGCTCCTCTTCCCACCCGTCCTCGCAATTGGTGCAACTGTGCCAAACCAAACCGCTCCGCTGATTCGATGACCATCACTGAAGCATTCGGTACGTTCACACCGACTTCAATCACCGTTGTTGCCACCAATATTTGGGACTCTCCAGAAGCAAATCGCTTCATTTCTAAATCCTTGTCTTCTGGGCGCATGCGACCATGAACGATGCTCAGGCGGTATTGAGGCAATGGAAACCTGCGCGACAAACTCTCATAACCGTCCATCAAATCCTTGTGATCTAACGTAGCGCTTTCCTCGATGAGGGGAAATACCACATAAACTTGCCTCCCCAAGGCGATTTCGTCTTCTATGAACTTCTGAACGGGAAGACGCGAGGCATCTGTTCGGTGGACCGTTCGAATCGGTTTACGTCCGGGTGGTAATTCGTCAATCACGCTGACGTCCAAATCCCCATAGGCCGTCATCGCCAAAGTTCGAGGGATCGGCGTTGCGGTCATGACGAGCACGTGAGGAGGAGGTGAAGATTTGGCCCAAAGTTTCGCGCGCTGTTGCACACCAAATCGATGCTGTTCGTCAATCACAGCCAACCCAAGCGATTTGAATTGAACCCCGGGCTCAATGAGCGCATGAGTCCCGATCAAAATGTCAACGGTCCCCTCAGCCAATCCGGCCAAGATGGGCTTTCTGTCCGCTGTTTTAACTGATCCCGTCAGGAGTTCAACACGAACATCCATGTTGGACAACAGCTCATTGAACCCCTGGAGATGTTGGTTTGCCAAGATTTCTGTGGGCGCCATGACGCAAGCCTGAAAGCCATTGTCAATGGCCAACAACGCTGTTAAAAGCGCCACTACCGTTTTCCCACTGCCCACATCACCCTGCAACAACCGGTTCATGTGCCAACCCGTGTTGGTGTCAGCTCGAATTTCGCGCATGACCCGCTTCTGGGCCTCGGTCAATGCGAATGGAAGATGATCTGAGAAAAAGGTGTTGAAGCGATCCCCCACAGCTCCAAAGCGCACCCCAGGCTGATCGGTTGTAGCGATTTGCTTCTTTCTCACCAGGATCAGCTGCAGATAAAGCAATTCCTCAAACTTCAACCGATTGCGCGCGCGATCCGCCAGATTCGAGTTCGCCGGTTGATGAACTGTCCTGAAAGCTTCATCCCTCGATGGCATCTTGAGTTCAGCGAGTAAATCAGGCGGGAGCGTCTCGGGAATTTGGAAATCGATTTGTCCTAAAACCGCTCGAATCAACCTGGCCAATCCAGCAGAAGCAAGTCCCCGATTGGTGAGCTTCTCCGTGGTTGAATACACCGGTTGCAGACCCGTTCCTTTGCGTGACTCGAATTGATCCCAACGCTCCACCTCAGGGTGGGCGATGTTCCACTTGCCACCAAATCGCGCCGGGCGCCCAAACACCACAACTTGTTGGTGCAATGGCAGTTGGGACACAATCCATCGTCCCCCTTTGAACCAAACCAATTCCAGTTTTCCCGAGGCATCTTCGAATTGCGCGACCACACGCTTACCCCGTTTGCTTGGCACTTCTACCACCTTGGAAATGACCCCTTTTAGCTGAATGGAGGCTGCATCCGATTCAATTCCAGCGACATCCACAAATCCTGAGCGATCCTCGTACCGGAATGGAATGTGCTCAATCAGATCTCCTGCTGTGTGAATGCCCAATTCTGCGCGCAAAAAGTCTGCACGTTGAGGGCCGACCCCTTTTACGAATTCGATGGGGGTATCAAGTTGAACCGAAGGCATCGTGGGTGCAAGTTCGTTCAGGTGTTTCGGGAAAACAAAACGGCCCCTCCAAATTGGAAGGGCCATTCTCAAATTCAATTCAAAAGGCTCACGCCAGCATGGTCACGGGATTTTCCAAATACGCCTTCAAGGTCTGTAAAAATGCCGCACCTGTTGCTCCATCCACCACTCGGTGGTCGCAGCTCAACGTTACCTTCATGACGTTCCCAGGAACAACCGCACCGTCTTTGACTACCGGCACTTCTTGAATCCCTCCAACAGCCAAAATGCAAGCATCTGGGGGATTGATGATCGCCGTGAATTCGTCGATTCCAAACATGCCCAAGTTGGAAATCGTAAAGGTATTCCCTTCCCAATCGCTGGGTTGAAGTTTCTTGTCACGGGCTTTTCCTGCAAATTCCCTTACCTGCGCTCCAATTGACGTCAAAGGAAGGGTATCCGTGAAGCGAACCACTGGGACAAGAAGGCCATCTTCTACTGCCACCGCGACACCCACGTGCACGTGCTCGTTGTAACGGATGCGATCCCCCAACCAAGAGCTATTGACC
>DAISXU010000199.1:0-3476 GCA_036825655.1 Flavobacteriales bacterium
TTATTCTCAATGATAATGCGTGGTTCATTTCCTTAGGGGGTGTTGCTCAAACAAATATAGGTAGCCAATCTGATATGAAATCTTATGCTTTTAATTATTGACGATTTGTAGGCAGAATGGTTTAAGCAGAGTTCGATACTGGCTCGAACATGGCCAACACAAATCTTTTGACATTGCATTGACTGGAAGTCCCAGTACAATCGGGCAGATTGGGGCTTTGAGAAAGGGGTTCAAAATCCGCCGGCTTCATAATTAAAGTGGACATTACCTTTGGGTGTTATGACGAATAGCGAGATCACAACATTTCTTGGGACGATTCAAGGCCAAGTTGCTGGGGAATCGTTGGACACGCTTTCGGCGATTTCTAAAAGTCTGTCCTTACAAAAAGGGAAGACGCTGATGGCGGAGGGGAGGCCCCATGATTGCTTCTATCTTTTGGTCAAAGGCAGTGCCAAAGCTTACCATTGGAATGACGGAGAGGCCGTCTGCAATTGGTTTGCATTTGAGAATGATATCCTGGCCACGATGGGGGCACTTGACGGGAAGGCTTCCAACGAGTCGATTGAATTGATGGAGGACTCCACGTTGGTTCAAATTAACTCGATCGGTTTTGCCCATCTAGCCGAGCACAACTCGGACGTCGCTCGCTTGGGTTTCCATTGGCTCTCTGAGCACACGAACTTTTTGGAGCAAAAAGTTGCCTTCCGCTCGTTGTCTGCGCAAGACAGGTATGAGAAAATCACAGAGGCTCACCCCGAATTGCTTCAGCGTATTTCCCTGACAGACCTTGCTTCATTTTTATGCATGCGAAAGGAGACGTTGAGCCGGGTGAGGGCCAACGTTTGAATTTGACCTTGGTCAATGGTGCGGATGCCTGTCGGCTTTTACCTTTCCACCATGAAACTTCGAGACCTTGCCACCCCAACTGCAGCAATTGTCTTTGTGTGTTTGTCATCTAGTTGCGGCAATTGGGCTGCTCGGGCGGTCAAGCATGTGCCAGCAACCACCGCCCTCGAAAGACCGTACGCGTACGATGGTCATGTCGTTATTGTGGGTGCGGGGCCTGCGGGCTTGGCTGCAGCCAAAGTCATGGAGCAAAACGAAGTCAGCTACACTTTGTTGGAGGCGACCGACCGAATAGGCGGAAGATTGAAGAAGGACACGACGCTGGCAGATTTTCCAATCGATTTGGGTGCAGAGTGGATTCACAGCAATCCTATTGTCCTCAACAGAATAAAAGGCAAACCGGGCGATGAGGTTGATGAAGACCTCATTCCATATCGCCTGGAAAGCTCCTGCACATGGGACGGTAAGGAACTGCGTCCATTGACCGACAAATTCATGGATCGCTATTACGAGTTCTTGCCGGAGTCCAAGTTCAGACATTCGACGTGGTACGACTTTGTGATGGACAACTTGGGAGAAGACGTGGTAGCCAACGTGATTCACGAATCGGTCGTCTCGCGAGTGGATTTGTCAGGGGAGACCATCCAGATTTTGACAACCTCGGGTCAGCTTCATCAAGCAGACAAATTAATCTTGGCGGTGCCTGTGGGGGCATTGCAGAGGGACGTGATTGAATTCAATCCCTCATTGGAATTGGACCGAGTAGAAGCGTTGCGACGCATTGACTTCCTTACGGGATTCAAGATGTTTCTGCGTTTTGAGGAATGCTTCTACCCGAATGTGGTGACGTGTGAGGTGTCGGAAGGCGAAAAGGCGTTTTACGATGTGGCATACAAAAAGGAAGCGTCGAGCCATGTGCTGGCATTGTTGGTGCAGGGCGCGCATGCCGGAGGCTACTTCGATTTGGGCTCAAAAGAAGCCATGGTCCAAGCGGCATTGGACGAGTTGGATGCGATGTTTGAAGGAGCGGCATCGAAGCATTATACCGGGGAATGGAGATTGGAGAATTGGGGCCAAACGCCCCACATCGAGGGAACCTGGACCACCGCTTACAGCGAACGATCTCGAGACCTCAAAACCATCCGAAAGCCATTGGACAATCGTGTGTTTTTTGCGGGTGAGATTTTTGATAAGCACCGCCAAATGGGGGTGCCGGGGGCAGTGCTGTCAGGTTTCGACGCCGCCCATGATGCCTTAACTGCGGAATGATTTTCTGCATTGGTCGATTCGCTTTGTCAGACCAAATCCCGGCTGATGGTGTTCGGCTTCTGTGATTGATTCACAGCGCCAAGATCCATAGGATGCGGCGCTCACAGCGTTACCTCTGGCAAGTGTTCTTTTTGAACAACAGAGACAGGAATCATCGTAGGTTTCATTGATGGTCCACCTTCTGAAATATCCGCCAATGCTGAGGGATTTTGGGGGTGCCATGAATCCGCCAGCTCCACTGAAAGGAATGTAGAAAATTAGCCCGTGAGCCCATTGTTCGTGGGCTTTTTTGTATTCTAAATTTGCTTGAAGGACAGACTTTGTGACCCCTCTATGACTTCCGCTGTTTCCGACCTTTTACAACAAGAGCAAATTCAAAATAGGTTCCATGAAATTGTCACAGACATTGAAAGTCACCTGATCATGATCTGATGAGATGATTCCTTGCCGATGAAGTGAAGCCCTTGAAATCCAAAAAGGCGTTGTTCGCACCGATCAGTACTTGCCCTGAAGGAATTCGTCCAACTCGTCGTTGCTGCTGCTGAAGGCGAAAACACTGTACACTTCGTAATAATTTTCTAAATCATAGATGTGATCGTAGGCGAATTTGGCAAGATCCAATTGGCCTTCGTCAAACGCCACTTCCTCTAACATCGCAACGAGCTGCTCAATCACAAGGCAATTCGTGCGCAAAATTTGTTTCGCCACGTTGACTTTGTCGTCGCTGAAACTCGCGTCTTCAATGCGTGCCATCATGCGCTCGAATCGATCTGCAGAAACAGGCTTTTCGCATCCAATCTGACCTGAGTATCCTTCAACGTAGACAATCTGCGTCTGCACCGGTTGTGCAGTAGGCTGCACCGCTGTTTGAGGCTGTTGCGCAGGTTGTGACATCGTTGGTTGCTGCTGCTGCTGTCCCAGGCCCATGCTCATGTGGCCTGCATTTGTATTCATGCTCACGTTCATACTGGTTTGCCCAACATTCATGTTCATCGACATCTGGTCCATTCCGCCAGCACCCATGCCCGAAGGCGACATTGGAACGAAGGACTCCAACCGCAATTCATTCTGGAAAAAAGATGGAATTGTAAAGCTGTAATGACCTGCGCCACGACCACCATTGGCATTCAACCTCAGCATGGTGCGCACATCCGAAAATTCCGGAGACACATAATCAATGAAAACATTGTACTGCCCCCCTTCCTTGAGCCCCGTAATTTCTTGCATGATGGACGCATCTGAAGCAAGGCGAACACCATCAACACTGATGGTGAAAAAGGCCATGTTCTCAGAAGTCAACTGAGCGATTGATCCTTTTGGGGACAAACCTTCGGCTACGACTACGGTGGCCTTAGATCCTA
>DAISXU010000200.1:0-3459 GCA_036825655.1 Flavobacteriales bacterium
GAGTGAAGTCGGAGAGAGCATCCGGCAACAAAGGCCCCAATTTGAATTGCGGTATGCCCCGGATCAACGGCAGGCGATCGCAGCGAGCTGGCCCTCGAGCATTGACGATTCTGCTGCGAACCGCGATTGGGGCTGGCAGCCGCGCATCACAATTGATGACATGACGAGTCTCATGCTCGATGCCATATCAACGAAAAACGAAACATTCGAGCATTGAATCGGGTAAGCCATGAACAGAAGATCTGGATGAAAATTCGTCCGATTCGTCCGTTGGTTTGATTTACTTTGCAAGCAACTTGCGCATCCGCTGAACATCGCTCGTATCTCAAAAGACATCGCCCTTTTTTATGTCCGACCATACGCCCCTTTATATCCAAAATAGCCTGACCCGAGAGAAGGAACTCTTCACTCCATTGAATGCCCCTTATGTGGGCATGTACGTGTGTGGTCCAACGGTGTACAGCAATGTACACTTGGGCAACGTCCGCACGTTTCTCACGTTTGACATTGTCTACCGGCACCTCATCTTCCTGGGCTATCAAGTACGCTATGTGCGAAACATCACCGACGTTGGTCACCTGACCGGGGACTCGGATGACGGAGAAGATAAGATTGGCAAGAAAGCGCGGCTCGAAAACCTTGAACCGATGGAAATCGTACAGAAGTACACCAATGATTTCCATGATGTGATGCGGATCTTCAACATCAAAAGCCCTTCCATCGAGCCAAGTGCAACAGGCCACATCGTGGAACAGATCGAAATGATCAAACAAATCATCGCACGCGGCTACGGATATGAATCCAATGGCAGCGTCTACTTCAGCGTGCGCAAGTTCAGCGAAGATTTTCCATACGGCCAGCTTTCCGGAAGAAAAATAGACGACCTGCTTAACAACACGCGCGTCCTCGATGGACAAGACGAAAAAAACGACCCCCTGGACTTCGCCTTGTGGAAAAAGGCGGACACTTCTCATCTAATGAAATGGCCTTCACCTTGGAGTGAAGGATTTCCAGGCTGGCACCTCGAATGCTCAGTAATGAGCACCAAATACTTGGGCAACGCATTCGACATTCATGGTGGAGGAATGGACTTGAAATTCCCGCATCACGAGTGCGAAATTGCGCAAAACGCTGGGGCAACCGGCGAAGGAAATTCCGTGAAGTATTGGATGCATGGCAACATGCTGACGGTCAATGGCCGAAAGATGGCGAAGTCAGAAGGCAACGGATTCACACCCGAGGAGTTGATCTCGGGCAGTCACCCCTTGCTCGAACGGGGCTATTCAGCCATGACGGTGCGATTCTTCATGCTGCAAGGGCATTATGCAAGCACCTTGGACTTCTCCAATGCTGCCTTGCAAGCCGCGGAGAAAGGGCTTGAGCGCTTAATGAAATCGTTGGAGACACTCAAGAACCTTCCTGCAACATCGGACAAGGATAATGCCGAGGCAAAAATCGATGCGCTTTCCACTCGTTGTGCAAATGCGATGGGAGATGACTTCAATACGCCGATTTTAATCAGTGTTTTATTCGATGCGGTCAAGTTGATCAATAAAGTTCAAGACGGACAATTGGCCATCAGCAAAACCCAAAAAGACACCCTCCAATCACTGATTAACGGTTACGTTCTTGACGTGCTTGGTCTCGAAGTCGAGGGAGGTGCAAAAAGCGAAGAATCAAATGAAACGGGCCCACTGCTCGACCTCCTGGTAAACCTGAGAAGTGAAGCCAAATCCAATCAGGATTGGTCGACGGCTGACGCCATTCGAAATGCGTTGAGCGAATTGGGCGTTACCATTAAGGACGGAAAAGAAGGCAGCACATGGGACCGCGATTGAGACGGTTGATAGCGCCCTTCCCAATAGGGCTGCTCCTGAGCGCATGGATGCTGGCCAGTTGTGGAGGAGAAACCGCAGAACGGCCTGTGACAAAACTAGCAGTTGAACGCATCAAAGCACCTGCATTCAGCAGCGATTCAGCTTACGGCTACATTCAATCGCAAGTGGACTTTGGGCCCCGTGTTCCCAACTCCAAAGAGCACGTGGCTTGCGGCGATTGGCTCGCAAACGAATTGACCCGACATGGGGCGGTGGTCATTGAACAGCCCGGTCGCGTGCGGGCGTACGACGGAACCGTATTGGAAATGCGCAATATCATTGGACAATTTCGCCCTCAAAATCAGGAGCGAATCATGCTCTATGCGCACTGGGATACACGGCCGTTCGCTGACAAGGACACCATCCGCATCCGAGAACCCATTGATGGAGCGAATGACGGCGGTTCCGGCGTGGGCGTATTGCTCGAAGTCGCACGTATTCTTGGGTCAGATACAACCCTTGATGTGGGAATTGATGTCATCTTTTTTGATGCGGAAGACTACGGCGCGCCAGAATGGGCGAATACCGGAAATGGCAGCCTCACCACGTGGTGCCTTGGGAGTCAATTTTGGGCCAATCAACCGCACAAGTTTGGATACCAAGCGAAGTATGGCATTCTACTGGATATGGTTGGCGCCAAGGATGCCGTTTTCAATCGGGAAGGCACCTCTATGGCCTTCGCCCCATCCATTGTGCGCAAAATCTGGAAGGCCGCTTCCGATTTGGGGTACAGCAATTATTTCAAGAACGATGTGACGCCCCAAACCGTAGACGATAATTTGTTTGTCTCCCAGCTCGGAGGCGTTCCTTCTGCCAACATCGTTCACTATCAGGTGCAGGTATTGCCCATGGGATATGGTCCTTTTCATCATACCCACCAGGACAACATGCGTGTGATCAGCAAGCCTACACTCGAAGCCGTTGGCAACACCGTACTGGACGTCATTTGGAACGATTGAGCAGAGGCCATTTTTGCGCCTCAGTCTGTGAACAATTCCATTTCTCCGAGCAATAATGTGCACGATTGATGGGTAGTTTGTACCATGCTTTTTACCCGAAATCTGTTCCTGTTGGCCTCTATCTGCCTCGGCCAACTCGGAGCTGTTTTCGCCCAAAAAGCACCCGTACTTTCCAGAGAAGTCAACGAAGCTGAGCACATGCTTCTGCGCGGAGATTCGCTCTTCGAATCCAGTCGTCCTGTTGCTGCTTTGGCGATGTACCGCGGCGCTGAAGAGCGATCGTTTGACCCCTGTCAAGTGGCCCGCGCTCGGCTTGGAATTGCCAACATTCATGTTCAAAGTCAAAACTACACCCTTGCAGAAAGAACGTTAGGCCTCACCCAAGATGGATTGCTCGCCTGCAGCGAGGAGAATCGTCTTCAACAATCACAGCTCGCAGCAAACCTTTGGATGCAATTGCAGCAAGAGGGAAAAGCCATTGCCATCTTGATGCGCGAAATCAAATTGCGGCCGGACAATTGGGAACTCAAATCAAGCATTGCCGAATTGCATTTCATCAGCGGCAATTGGGAGGAGGCAAGCCGATGCATGCTCAAGTGCTTGGCCATGGAGAATCCCCTCAT
>DAISXU010000201.1:0-3443 GCA_036825655.1 Flavobacteriales bacterium
GACGTGTGGTCGCTGGTTCAAGTCCAGTCATCCCGACAAAAAAGAAGAACCCGGAGCGTATGCTCTGGGTTTTTAATTGAATTCAAGCGTTTTAGGCTCAACATGGATTACGCATTTGAACAACAATGGGGCCGTTTGGTCCAGAAAATGGAAGATCGTTTTGGCGAGCCTCCTGATCTCACGACGATGATTTTCACCGTGGGATTGCAAGAATGCGGACAAGGTTCTCGCACATTCAAGAAAGATGAAAAGCTGGAGGTGATGCACGTAGGTGTGTGCACGCTGTTGGCCCCAATGGGATTTTACAAGGAATTGGGCACGGACGAGGACGGATGGCCACATTTTGAAAGAACAGGAGAAATTCCTGCCGTATCAAAGGAAGAGCAAGAATTGCTCATGAAACGCGCGCTTTTGGAGTATTTCGCCGCGTGGATCGCTGATGAGAATCCCGAATAATGGGACGTTTCGGTTTTTATTCGATGTAAACCGTCGCCTCATTGGTCAGCTCCTCCTCAATTTTGATGAGGCCTGTTCCAAAGAGCGCAGCTTTCGAAGCTTCAATGTCTAAGACGGCAAAGCCGGCTTGTCCTTCTACATAGAAAGTGGAGAAATTGAAACTGACGGTTCCTGCGGCGTTCGTCACCGCTGTTGTGTCAAAGCGAGGCTCACCGACAAAATCTTGGTCTACGGAACCAAATGCAAACAAGCGAACCGATGCGCCTTGAACCGGAGCTCCGAGTTCATTTAGGACGACGACGTTGGCGATGGTTTCTTCAACTTCGTGGCAACTTGTGGCTAAAAAGATGAAAGAAGTCATCAATAGGCTGAGTGAAAGGGTCGCTTTTCGCATCGGGTCTTCTAACTTTGCAGGGCAGTGAACCCCAAATATCTTCAAAAAGTCATGAAATTCAAGTTTCTAAAGCAACATACCGCACTATTTGTGATCGCAACGTCCCTTTTTGTCGTCGTTGGATGCAGTGAAAACACGGAATCTCAGGCGGAAGCACCCGATTCTTCGGCTGCCCTGAGTCGACAAGTTCGGATTGAGACAAGCTTCGGTGATATGGTGGTTGAATTGTCTGACAGCACGCCCGCGCACCGCGATAATTTTATCGAATTGGCTTCAACGGGTTTTTACGATAGCTTGCTTTTTCACCGGGTAATCAAAGGTTTTATGGTTCAAGGGGGTGATCCGAATAGCCGTGGAGCAGAATTGTCCCAGCGCTTAGGCATGGGGGGGCCTGGATACAAAGTTCCTGCAGAAATCAGAAAAGACCACTTGCACTTCAAAGGAGCGCTGTCTGCTGCGCGCCAAGGAGATCAGGCAAATCCAGAGCGCGCCAGCTCAGGCAGCCAGTTCTACTTGGTTCACGGCCGAACGTTCAATGAAGCTGAATTGGCAAACATTGCGGCCCGAGCGGATCGAGCCAATGAGCAGTTCAATCAGAATGAGAAGTTTGAATACTCGGAAGAAACCATCAAGCGGTATATGGAAGAAGGGGGCGCTCCGTTTTTGGACAACCAGTATACAGTCTTTGGTCAGGTGATTTCAGGCCTCGACATCATCGATTCCATCGCCGCCGTGAAAACAGGCGCGGGTGATCGACCAATGGAGGATGTGATCATGACCATGGAAGTGATTCGTTAATCATGGAATTAAAAGAGCAAATCCTAGCCTACCTGAGCGAAATTGAAGGCAAAACACTGTCTAATTCCGAGGGGGTCGAAGAGTTTCGAATTGCTTGGCTAGGTCGAAAAGGGATCCTCAAGGATACCATGGCGGCTTTCAAGGCGGCTCCAAACGACCAGAAGCGTGAACTTGGTCAGCTCGTCAATCAGCTAAAGAATGCGGCTGAAGGCCTCGTGGCAAAAGGTGCACAAGGAGACGAAGGAGGTGAGTCTAGCAATGAAATTTTGAACGATTGGACCCGGCCAGACGGTGGCATTCCCTTGGGAGCACATCATCCGTTGAGTGTCGTTCGACGTGAAATTATTGGGATCTTGGAGCGGATGGGATTTGTGGTGACTGAGGGCCCAGAAATCGAGGACGATTGGCACGTATTCAGTGGGCTGAACTTCCCAGAGGAGCACCCGGCTCGAGACATGCAGGACACATTCTTTGTCGATCGAAATCCTGATATGCTGTTGCGAACCCACACCTCCTCTGTTCAGGTGCGTGAGATGGAACGCCGCGATCCTCCTATGCGGATCATGATGCCAGGACGGGTTTTTCGAAATGAGGCCATCAGCGCTCGAGCGCATTGCATGTTCCACCAAATCGAAGGATTGTACATCGATGAGGGCGTGTCATTTGCCGACCTCAAGCAAACATTGTTGCGCTTTGCCCAGGAATTCTTTGGGGCGGATACGAAAATTCGCTTGCGACCCTCTTACTTTCCTTTCACTGAGCCAAGTGCGGAAGTGGATGTGTATTGGGGACTGAAAACAGAAGTGGATAAGCGCATCACCAAAGGGACGGGATGGTTGGAAATCTTGGGGTGTGGAATGGTGGATCCTGCGGTGCTTGAAGCTTCTGGCATTGATTCCAGAAAGTATTCCGGTTTTGCTTTCGGAATGGGAGTGGAGCGCATTGCGATGTTGAAGTATCAAATCGGTGACTTGAGGGCTTTCTTTGAAAGCGATATGCGTTTTTTGAATCAGTTCCAGGGGGAATACTGATCCCGATTCGGAGCGAAGTCAGGTGAAAGGCAAGGTCAATGTGACCTTTTCTTCAATCGGCGAAATGCGCTCTACTTGTATTTTTCCAGCGATTTTTCGGAGCTGAGCATGGAGTTCATTCCAGCGCGAAGAGGCGAGTGCATCCTTGCCGTGAAAAAGCCCTTGCATTGCTTTTGAAGCCTCGGTGTGATTGCTGCTTAGGCAGAACCTCCAATGGGACGTCTCAGCCTCCACTTTTATGCGAATGGCGTCTTCTTCGTTGGATATTTCGGCCAAACCGCGCAAGAAATTGCGAATCACAACCCGCACATCAGGCCCTACTGAGAATTGGACATTTTCGTCCAGGGTCCAATTCATTTCGGTTTGAATTTCAGCATCCAGGGCGTTGAGGAAGGTTTGAATGCTCTGGGATTTCAAGTCTTCATCACGCTCAAAAACAAAGTCGCCGTTGGGCATTAGACTGCTGTTGCCCAACTCTGGATTCTCTTCATTCGAAGGCCTTGTCGAAGCGACGCCTGTATTCTTCGCATTGGGCAGGCGATCGGTTGGAACCAAGCTTCGCAAACGGATGATGCGTCGACGTTCTTTCCGAAGGGCTTCGTTCAATACTCGATGGCTGCGGGCATTGGCAATGAGACCAATGCCTAATAGCGCTGCGAGCCAAGGCCACAGTCCATAGGAATTGGAGGAAGATGTGGCGGTGTTCAAGCCCATGACAGCTCGATCAAATGGGTCTGGTTCGGGTAAGAAGCGCTCGGTGAAGC
>DAISXU010000202.1:0-3438 GCA_036825655.1 Flavobacteriales bacterium
CTAGTCGATTATGGCATCATGAGCGAGCAAGGGTTGAATGACTTGATCCTTGACCCCAACTTTGACGAGAATGGGCTCTTCTATATTATCTACAACGGCTACCGGCCGGATGGCACTGGAACCTTCATCGACGAACGGCTCCTATGCTTTGGCACGAATCCCGATCATACCCAAGCCGACCCCAACAATTGGTACGAAGTGCTTGAGTTGGTGCAGCCTGCGCGAGGTCACAACGGCGGCCAACTGCATTTTGGCCCTCAGGATGGATACCTCTACATCAGCACCGGCGATGGAGGAGGTACGGGCACCGGAGAGACCGGCGGCGCGAGCGGAGGTGACGACCATGGACCCATTGGAAACGGTCAGAACCTCGAAACGCTTCTGGGAAAACTGCTTCGCATTCAAGTCAATGGGTTGGCACCGTACACGATTCCTGAGGACAACCCGTTCGTCTCCAACCCTGACGCTTTGGATGAAATTTGGGCTTACGGATTTCGGAATCCGTGGCGCTGGAGTTTCGACCGCTTGACGGGAGATAAATTCATCGGTGATGTCGGAGAAGTCGATTGGGAAGAGGTGAGCATGGAGCGCGCAGACTCCGAAGGCGGCCTCAATTTTGGGTGGCGGCTCATGGAAGGCCCGATGTGTTACGAACCGCTCGAAGATTGCGACCCCGACGGCACCTTGGAGCAGCCTGTGTTTTCTTATCCCCACGAAAACGGATGGTGTTCCGTCATCGGTGGCTATCGCTACCGAGGGCAAGACATTCCATCCCTCTACAGCAGCTATGTCTTCACCGATGCCTGTGGTTTTTATGACCACAAATTTTGGACCCTTTCTGAACAAGCCGATGGCAGTTGGACCGGAGCACGACTCGACATCCAAGTGCCTGGAGGCTTTGTTCCGTGGGAAGAGACGCGGTTTGGTTTCGGCGAGAACAACCAAGGAGAATTGTACCTCTGCACCCAACAGTTTGTTTATCGCCTCAGCTACGACCCTGCTGATGCAACACAAACGCCAATCGTGCATGAGGCGTTGCGCTTTTCGCCCAACCCTGTGTCCATCGGTTCCGATGTAACCCTTGACGCAGGCAGCGAGGGCATCTTGAGTCGCCTGCGAATCACCGATTCCAGTGGCAGGCTCGTGCATGATGTGAACCTTGAAACAGCGACTGCGCCGTATGTGATGAACACCTCAGGGATGAAATCCGGTACGTACATCATCGAGGCTTGGATCTTGAATGTGCCCCAGCCCAGTCGGGGGAAGCTGAGCGTCATTGGTCGCTAAAGCACTGAGATTCCAGGGCAATCGCACACGGTAGGCGGCAATCCAGATCCGGACGTGAGGTTTACAACGCCACTTTTCTCACCAAAGCAGACTTCCAATTGCCGCAATGGGCAACCCGGAGCCGTATCCAGAATGTAGCATGGCGGTTCTTGCCTTGGCCTGCTTGCTGACCAGTTAATCTCAGACTCTAACAGCCATTGCATCATGGTTGAATTGGATGCCTGGGCAGGGCCATCTGCACATTCCATCCAGCACGCGAGGGCCTCAGACGGAAGGACGCCATCCAATTGCATACGGGATTTGATGCGCTTTTCAGGAAGCCAATCGTTGCAACCACGGCCCTGAAAAAAGAAGATGCTCAGCAACAGTCCTACGAAGACTCCGATGCCGTAGCGTAAAAAGCGTTGACGAAAATTCACGTTTCAAAAGTAAAGCAAAGGACAGTGGTGTGCCCTCCCTTCGTAAATTCGGGTTTCCATGATTGCTTGCAAAGACATTCAGTTCCAATACCATCCGGAATCCCCGGTACTCTCGTTTCCAGATTTGACCTGCTCTGAGGAAGGGAAGTTGCTTCTCTTGGGCAATTCCGGTTGTGGGAAGACAACGCTGCTGCATCTGATGTGTGGTTTGCTGCATCCGAAGCAGGGGAACGTAGAAGTACAAGGGCAAAAAATCAGCGCGTTGAACGGACCCGCATTGGACCGATTTCGGGGCAAACATTTTGGCATCGTTTTCCAACAAAGTCATTTCATCCAAAGCTTGAGTGTGATGGAAAACCTCGCCATTCCACATTTCTTATTGGGTGAAAAATTCCCTATATCGAAAGCGGAAGAGCTGCTGAGCAATTTGGGCATTGCCCACAAAGCCCAGGCAAAACCCCGTGCCCTGAGCGTTGGAGAGCAGCAACGGGCAAGCATTGCACGTGCCCTCATCCATCAACCGAGCATTGTGCTGGCCGATGAGCCTACAAGTGCCTTGGATGATGCTTCAACCGCAGCGGTCATTGGTCTATTAGAGGAACAATGTGCTCAAGCTGGTGCCGCACTCATCGTTGTGACGCACGACCAGCGGCTCAAGTCACGTTACTCCAATCGGGTTGAACTGAATCCCGGAACACCTCAAGCCTCATGAGTTGGATCTACATGGCATGGCGAAACTTGGGATTGAAAAAACTTCAAACCACCCTTAGCCTGATTCTGCTCGCGTTTGGAGTGGGAATGGTCAGTTTGCTGATGCTCAGCGAAAAACAACTGAGCGATACGTTCGACCGGAACATACAGGACATCGACCTCGTGCTCGGAGCGAAAGGCAGTCCCCTTCAATTGATCTTAGCCAATGTCTACCACGTAGACGCTCCAACCGGAAACATTCGGCTCGTGGACGCTCAGAAGGTCATTCGCCATCCCTATATAGAAGAAGGAATTCCGCTGGCATATGGCGACAATTACCGCGGATTCCGAATTGTTGGAAGCACAGCAGCTTATCTGGATCATTACAATGCTGCACTCCAAGAAGGACGGCGCATCAGGGCGCCATTTGAAGTGGTGATCGGTCAACAGGTAGCGGAGACAACCGGGCTCAAAGTAGGCGACACCTTTTTCAGTGCCCATGGACTTCAGGACGAAACCGATGTGCACACGGACAAAACGTTTACGGTCGTCGGTTTACTTGCAGAAAGTCAATCCGTCATCGATCAGCTTTTGCATTGTTCAATCGAGACCATTTGGGCGGTGCACGATGGCCACGGCGAAACGGTGGCTGAAAGTGAGCGTGAAATCACCGCAGTGCTTCTGAAGAAAAGAAATCCGTTGGCCGTTCTAACAATTCCAAATGTGATCCGAGATAGCAACATGCAGGTGGCATTGCCCGCAATCGAAATCAACCGCCTAACGCAAAATTTCGGGATTGGACTCAACACCCTCCGGTCCATCGCGCTCATCATCATGCTCATCAGCTTCGCAAGCATCTTCATTTCGGTCTACGATAACCTGCTCGCCCGCAAATACGAACTCGCTCTTCTGCGGACCATGGGCAGCGGACCATCAGGGGTGTTCTTGTTGTTGTTGTTGGAAGGTGGATTGCTGAGTTTTGGAGGTGCAGCTCTGGGGCTGGTCTTCAGCCGAGTCGGGTTGCTTGTTCTCGCGGAGCTCG
>DAISXU010000203.1:0-3400 GCA_036825655.1 Flavobacteriales bacterium
GGTCTGCTAATATAGAGAAATTCACAAACCTTGTGTGAAAAGGGATAAACTTTCTTGGGAAGAACAGAGGCAACCTTTTGGAAACTGGACGTTCGTGCGCGCGCTCAGGCTCCTTCCGCTAGAACAAGTGCGCGAATGCCCTAGGCGAGTTTTTGGAACATCCTCCACCACGCATCTGGGAGTTCTCCCCTTGAGGCCTCCTCATACGTTTCATAGGTGCATGGAACTGTGAGTGTGCGCTTTGCGTGTTGATTGGAAGCGGGAGGGTAAGGGATGTCCATCCACCAGCGATCCGATCTGCCGCTTTTCAAAAACACCACTTCATGATCGATGTCCGGCAAGTCCACGACGTAGCGTGTGTACTCAGCTTTGTCACATTTCGGAAAATCTGAAACCTGGTTGCATGCGCCATCCAGAAAATGCCAAACCACCTGTGCCGCTGCTTTTGCTCCGAGGTCCCGCATGTCGAGGTCTGGGTTGTGCTCGAACACCCCAAACGCTTTGAGGCGATCGCTTAATCCTGCGTATTTCGCCAGGGTACAAGCTTGCAATGCATCCAGGCCATTGGGCCCGGCCTCACTATGAGCAGGGTGATCGGCCGCACGAATGCTGCCCATGTCAAAAGAAACCAAGTCGGCATTTCTCAGCACAGGTTCTAACGCACGCGGATCTTCGTGTACCAATCCCAAACGGAGAGCATCGAATTGCATTTGCTCCATTAAGTCCAGCGTGTCAGGATCCGTTAAATACCCTTGGTGGCCGATGTTGGCGAAATGGAACAAGTAATTGGGTTCATGGAGGATGACGTTGTTCAAAAAATTCCGTGAGGTCATGTCTTCAGGGTCTGCTCCGAAGTCCAGCCTGGAATCTATGCTCACCAAGTTGATGGCTTGACCCAACGGCTCCATGGCTTGGTACATGGGATATGTCAAATCCTGTCCGCCACCCAGCACCACGGGGATGACCCCCATCTCGATTAATTCACCGACCAATGAGCGGACGGCTGCAGCCGTGTCCTGTTCGGTAATCCCTGGCCTCAAATCTCCAAGGTCAATGGTGTGCTGCCAATTTCTTGGTGGCGTCATTCGATACAGTTCATTCCGAATGGCGGCTGGGCCTGTTGCGCACCCTTCATTGTCCCCAGACCTCCTTCCGTCTTGGATTCCAAGGATGGCCACTTTGGCCCCTTCAATTTCCGGCCGAAAGTCAAACCGATGAACCTCAATCCTTTCAGCTAGCCGAGGTGTGCCTTCCGCATTGCTGAAGTAGGGCGTGTCTACCGACGATAACAGGTCATAAATCGCATCGCTCATGGGCGGCTAATTTCCGCAATTTATGCCAACAATGACACCCTTAAGATTTCTTCCGTCCGCGTTTGGGCCTTTTTGCATGCTCTTCAATCAATTCCAACGCACGAGCCCAGTCAATTCCAGTAGGTTCTTCTCCCTTGGGAATGGTGACATTTTTCTTTCCATGCTTGATGTAAGGACCAAATCGTCCATTCAAGATTCTCGTATCAGGATCCTCATCGAATACTTTGATCAATGCTTTGGCGTCTGCCTCGATTTTTGCTTGAATCAACTCCAAGGCGCGAGGCAATCCGATGGTGTATGGGTCATCCCCGTCCGCGGCCTTGAGGGAAACAAATTTCCCGTCGTACCGCACGTAAGGGCCAAATCGGCCAATGGCTGCGGTAACCACTTTCCCATCGTGCTCACCCAACCGGCGCGGAAGTTTGAACAACTCAAGCGCATCTTCCAAGGTAAGGGTCTCAATCGACTGGTGTTTCAGGAGCGAGGCAAATTGCTTCTCCTCGTCTTCAGCATCTCCAATTTGGGCTATTGGGCCAAACCGTCCGATTCGGACAATGATCGGCTTCCCAGATTCAGGATGAACGCCCAACTCCCTGTCCTTGGGCCTTTCAGCGACTTCAATGACCTCATCGACTTTGGATTTGAACGGCTTGTAAAAATCTTTGAGCATTTTCCTCCAATCCAAATCCCCTTGGGCAATGCTGTCGAACTCACTCTCCACGTTGGCCGTGAAGTTGAAATCCATGATGTTGTCGAAGTGCTCATGCAAGAAATCGTTCACCACTGAGCCAATGTCCGTGGGAATGAGTTTATTGCGGTCGCTGCCTGCCATCTCCGATTCGGTGCGTTCCTGAAGCGACGTGTCGGCGATTTCAAGGACATGATAAGCTCGAGGCACTCCTTCGAGGTCACGCTTTTCCACGTACCCCCTTTTCTGAACGGTGCTGATGGTTGGGGCATAGGTTGATGGACGACCGATCCCCAATTCCTCAAGCCGCTTCACCAAGCTTGCTTCGGTGTAGCGCGCTGGGTGTTTTGAATAGCGTTCCGTCGCTACGATTGAAATGCGGTCCAAAGTCTGACCCACCTGCATTTGAGGCAGACGGTCTTTGTCGTGTTCATCAGTCCCTTCGTCATCAGACCCTTCGAGGTAAACCTTCAGGAAACCATCAAAGGTGATTACTTGGCCTTTGGCTGCGAAGTACTCGCTGCGACCTTCTACGTCAATGTGCGCAGTGGTGTTTTCCAATTTCGCATTGGACATTTGAGAGGCAATGGCGCGTTTCCAGATCAGCTCATACAGGCGCTGTTGGTCGCGGTCATCTGTGGCCGAAGGAACTCCAAAATCAGTTGGCCGGATGGCTTCGTGGGCTTCTTGAGCCCCTTTTGCGCTTTTGGAATAGGTTTGGCGGTTGTGGTATGCATCCCCAAAGGATGACAAGATCGCTTTTTCCGCGCCTTCCAGTGCCGTCTCGCTCAAATTGGTGGAGTCCGTTCTCATGTAAGTGATGTGACCGGCCTCGTAAAGGTCCTGCGCCACCTTCATGGTTCGTGAGACTGAAAAACCGAGCTTCCTCGAAGCCTCTTGCTGAAGGGTCGAGGTGGTGAAAGGGGCAGCCGGCTTGCGTGTAGTGGGTTTTGTTTCAACCGAAGTGACCGTGTGGGTAGCTGTCAAGGCCGCCGTGAGAAAATCTCTGGTTTTTTCGATGGAGTCAAAACGCTCATTCAGCGTCGCTTTGAATGGCACTCCATGCGTTAAAAACTCACCGACGACCCGGTAAGTCGCTACAGAATTGTGTTGGCGGATCTCGCGTTCTCGCTCAACCAAAATCCGAACGGCTACGGATTGAACCCTTCCAGCGCTGAGCTGCGGTTTAACTTTCCTCCAGAGGACGGGGCTCAGCTCAAATCCCACCAATCGGTCCAAGATTCTGCGCGCCTGCTGGGCATTGACCAGGGCCACATCTACATGGCGTGGGTGCTCGATGGCCTTCAGGATCGCTGGTTTCGTGATTTCATGGAAGACGATGCGTCGTGTCTTATCATCGGCTAGCCCCAACGTCTCTTTGAGGTGCCAAGAAATGGCC
>DAISXU010000204.1:0-3377 GCA_036825655.1 Flavobacteriales bacterium
TTTCAGCGTATCGTCATCATCATACATTACATGGAATACCTTATTCATGGCTGTAAGGGTCAGTTATTTTCTTGAGCTTTCTTGTAATTCTCTCCGCTTGACTTCAAAATGGTCTTCAACTCATTCAATGCCAAAACAGGAAAGAATCGGGCAAAACCGAGGAACAGCGTGAAGAAGATTCCTAGCGTTCCGATGAATACACCAATGTCAATATTCGTGGGGTGAAATTCTCCCCAACTCGAAGGATCGTAATCCCGGTGAATCGACGTTACGATAATGACGTAACGCTCAAACCACATTCCGATATTCACCACAATGGAAAGCGCAAACGTGGCTACCAAACTCCGGCGAATCTTCTTAAACCAAAAGAGTTGTGGGCTGATAACATTGCAGGTCATCATGATCCAATAGGCCCAACTGTAGGGGCCGCTGAAACGATTGATGAATGCATAGCTTTCATACTCGACACCGGAATACCACGAGATGAATAACTCGGTGAGGTAGGCCACGCCCACAATCGATCCCGTAACGATGATTACGATATTCATGTATTCGACGTGCTTCACGTGGATGTAATTCTCCAGCTTCATGCCCTTACGCATGATCAATAGCAACGTCTGAACCATGGCAAAACCGGAAAATACTGCCCCCGAAACAAAGTAAGGAGGGAAGATGGTCGTGTGCCATCCGGGAATCACCGATGTGGCGAAATCCATGGATACGATTGAGTGAACCGAGAATACCAACGGCGTCGCGATACCTGCGAGTACCAGGGAAACTTCTTCGAAGCGATTCCAATGCTTGGCACGACCGCTCCAACCGAAACTCAACAAGCCGTATACCTTCTTGGCGAATGGCTTTGTCATTCGGTCACGGATGGTCGCAAAATCAGGAATCAGTCCAATGTACCAGAAGACGAGGGAGACCGAGAAATAAGTCGAAATGGCAAAAACGTCCCACAACAGCGGGCTATTGAAATTCACCCACAACGATCCGAATTGGTTGGGCAAGGGAAGTACCCAGTAGCTCACCCAAATTCGTCCCATGTGAATCCCTGGGAAAATCGCGGCCATGATCACCGCAAAAATGGTCATCGCCTCCGCAGAACGGTTGATGGCCATTCGCCACTTCTGGCGGAACAAAAGCAATACAGCAGATATGAGGGTTCCCGCGTGACCAATTCCGACCCACCAAACAAAATTGGTGATGTCCCAGGCCCATCCAACGGTCTTGTTCAATCCCCATACTCCAATGCCCGTGCCCAAAAGGTACAGGATGCATCCAACGCCGTAAACGGCGATGATGCTGGAAATGGTAATCATTATTTTCCATCCAATGGGAGCGTCCCCTTGAATGGGTCCGACCACATCGTCGGTGATGTCTTTGTAAGACTTGTCCCCTAGTATCAGAGGTTCCCGAATGGCAGCTTCTCTTTGCATGATCCTATCAGGCTTGGTTAGGTTCTACGTTTCGCACTTTCGTCATGTAGAAGATGTTGGGCTTCACTCCAATCTCCTCCAATGCATGGTAAGCGCGGTTGTTTTCAGAAATCGCTCGCACTCCAGCAGACTTATCGTTCAAGTCTCCAAATGAAATCGCGTGGGTTGGACAAGCCTCTGCACACGCCGTAACGACTGATCCATCCGGCACTGGTGTTCCCGCTTTTTTCGCATCGAGCTTGCCCGATTGAATGCGCTGCACGCACATGCTGCACTTCTCCATAACCCCACGGCTTCTCACCGTAACGTCTGGATTCAAGACCATCCGCATGAGACTGTCTTGCGCTGGGTTGAAGTTGGCAAACTTCTTATAACCCGGATAGTTGAACCAATTGAATCGTCGAACCTTGTACGGACAGTTGTTCGCGCAGTATCGCGTGCCGATGCAACGGTTGTAGGTCATCTGGTTCAGGCCTTCATTGCTGTGAGTGGTCGCCGCTACGGGGCATACCGTCTCGCATGGAGCATGATTGCAGTGCTGGCACATCATTGGCATGTGCACCGTCTGTGGATTGGCAGATGGATCTTCCATCTTACGGTAAGAACCGATGACACTGGTTCCTTCCTCTTCTCCACGCTCGAGGCTATAATCCGAGGCAAAGAAGCGATCGATTCGCATCCAGTGCATATCACGGTGCCTTCTAACCTCATCCTTGCCCACTACGGGAACATTGTTTTCAATATGGCATGCTGTAACACACGCGCTGCAGCCCGTGCAACTTGTCAAATCGATGGTCATTCCCCATCGGTGACCTACTTCCTCTACCGGATGCTCATGCCAAAGATCAAAGGCGGATGTTGGTTTCCCATCCTGTGCATCGATCTCGCCGTCCCCAGTGACATCTTCATGCACTGCAAGCGTGATCAATTCGTTCCATGAAGCCTTTCCTTTCTTGGCATCTCGCTCAGCGAAGTAGCTCGAAAAGTCAGTTTCCTTAACGATGCTTTCACGACCCATGAACGTGTTTTGGATCTGCGTGCATGCCAGAGGATACGTCTCTCCTGTGGCCTCGACAGTCACATCGTACTGCGAATAATCCGTGAAATCACCTGATTGAGCTGTCCAAGGGAATACGTTTTTCCCAACAGGAGTTGGTTTTCCGTCTGAACCCGTTTCGAATGAGCCGTTTTCTCCGGTCTGAAAAGCTGCCTTTCCAATGTTTTCTCCGTTGCCTCCTCGGCCATAGCCCAAGGCAATGCCAATGGTTCCAGGCGCCTGGCCTGGCATAGGGAATACAGGCAATTCCATCGAAGTGCCGGCGACAGTAACCTTGACCAGGCTTGCTGGCTTTTCTTGGCCAATGAAGCCGTTCAGGCCCATCGCATCCACATCGGAGTGCGCCATGGTCACGTAGTTGTCCCACGTGACCTTCGTCAACGGATCTGGTGTTTCCTGGAGCATGGGGTTGGCAGCATGTTGGCCGGCACCCATGGTTGTTTTCTGGTATAGCGCCAATTCAACAGCACCTCCCTTTCGACCGTTCAATTCCGAAATGGCTTGCGACGTTCCCGTACCTGCAAACGTAACGGCTTGGCCAGGCATAACATCAACTCCAATGAAGCCATTGTGAACCGCCTTGTTCCATGCGGCGTTGGTGTACATCGCATCGGATGTGTAATCGGATGCATGGGTTGATCGCACGTATGTATACCAATCTTGGTTGACACCGGACCAACGCACAAGGCTTTCACCCCAAGGTCGTGTGTTGTGCAACGGCGAAATGGTTGGCTGCACCAAGTCAATTCGGTCCGCTTCAATCTGCAAATCGCCCCATGATTCTAACCAGTGGTGGGTCGGAGCAATCACTTTGCACAATGATGCCGTCTCATCCGCTACCGTAGAAGTACTGACTGTGTGCTTCATCGCCGACAGCGCCT
>DAISXU010000205.1:0-3333 GCA_036825655.1 Flavobacteriales bacterium
AAATCATGCACACACCCAGTCCGTTCAATACACGTGGCAGCTCACCTGCACCGGCGTATTTGCGAAGACCTGGGGTGCTGACCCGTTGGATTTTCGTGATTGCTGGTCGCTTCGATTTCGCATCGTAACGCAAGGCAATTTTGATGGTTCCTTGTGGGCCTTCATCCTCAAATTTGTAATTCAAGATGTACCCTTTATCGAACAAGATTTTTGTCATTTCCTTCTTCATGTTCGAAGCAGGAATCTCAACAACCTTGTGACCCGCTGACTGCGCATTCCGAATGCGTGTCAAGTAATCTGCAATGGGATCTGTAAACATAATCGTTCGTTCAGGGGTTACCAGCTGGCCTTCTTCACTCCGGGAATTCTCCCAGAAAGAGCCATTTTGCGGAAAAGCACACGGGAAATACCAAACTGGCGCATGTACCCGCGAGGGCGACCAGTGATTTGGCAACGGTTGTGCATACGGACTGCTGCGCTGTTAGGCGGCAACTTTTGCAGAGCATCCCAATCCCCTGCAGCTTTGAGGGCCGCGCGCTTCTCAGCGTAACGAGCGACCATACGAGCGCGCTTGCGCTCACGGGCTTTCATTGATTCTTTAGCCATAACTCAGTTCTTTTTGAAGGGGAAACCAAAACCTTCCAAAAGCGCCTTGGCTTCTTCATCGGTCTTAGCAGATGTCACAATCGTGATGTCCATTCCATTGAAATACTTCACCTCGTCCAGATTGATTTCTGGGAAGATGATTTGTTCTTTCACACCAAACGTGAAATTTCCACGGCCATCAAAGCCCTTTGGGCGAATGCCCTGGAAGTCACGGGTACGAGGAAGAGAAATGGCAATCAAACGATCGAGGAATTCATACATGCGCTCACGACGCAAAGTGACCCTTGCGCCAATGGGCATGCCCTTCCGAAGTTTAAAATTCGAAACGTCCTTCGTAGAAATGGTCTGAACCGCCTTTTGTCCGCAAACGCGGGTCATTTCATCCATAGCGGACTCAATGATCTTCTTGTCGGCGATGGCCTTTCCAAGGCCTTGATTCAAACAAATTTTTGTGATGCGAGGAACCTGCATCACCGAGGTGTACTCAAAACGCTCCTTGAGCGCCGGCACCAGTTGCTCTTGGTATTGAGCTTGGAGGCGTGGTTGGTAACTCATCACTTAATTTCCTCGTTGGTTTTCTTCGAATAACGAACCAGTTTGCCCTCGTCATTTCGACGACGGCCGACCCGTGTAGCATTGCCCTGGCCGTCAACTACCATCACATTGGAAATGTGAATGCCAGCTTCCTTCTCTACAATGCCACCTTGTGGGTTCGCTGCACCTGGCTTCTGGTGCCGCTTAACAATGTTGACGCCTTCAACGAAGACACGGTCCGTGCTGCGGTCTACGCTCAAAACGGTACCTTCTTTGCCTTTGCTTCCGCCTGACAACACCTTAACCGTGTCGCCCTTTTTTACTTTGAATCGCTTAAACATAGCTGTTTGGATTAAAGCACCTCCGGCGCAAGTGAGACAATCTTCATGAAGTCCTTTTCGCGCAACTCACGAGCTACAGGGCCGAAAATACGCGTTCCACGCATTTCACCTGCGGCGTTGAGCAGCACGATGGCGTTGTCGTCAAATCGGATGTACGAACCGTCTGGACGGCGCACTTCTTTCCGAGTACGAACAACAACCCCTGTGGACACCGTTCCCTTTTTCACGTTTCCGTTGGGCGTTGCATCCTTGATCGCAACCACCACTTTATCGCCAATGCTGGCGTAGCGGCGGCGTGTACCGCCCAACACACGAATGCACAAAGCTTCCTTTGCGCCGGTGTTGTCGGCCACTTTCATGCGGCTTTCTTGCTGTATCATTATTGATTAGCCTTAACTGTTTCTTTTCTCTAAAGCGGCTTACTTAGCGCGCTCAATGATTTCGGCGACGCGCCAACACTTCCTCTTGCTCAGGGGTCGTGTTTCCATGATCCGCACCGTGTCACCCACGTTGCAATCATTGGCATCGTCATGTGCCATGAACTTGCTCGTCTTCTTGACGAACTTCCCATACTTGGGGTGCTTCTCTTTCCGCTCCACCACTACGGTGATGGACTTGTCCATGGACGTGGAAGAGACCACGCCAATCCGCTCCTTCCGGAGCTTGCGGTCAGGGGCCGCTGAGGTCAACTCGGTGCTCATGCGTTCGCTTTCTTACGTGCGTTCACCTCCGTCTTCAGACGAGCGATGTCACGCTTCTTGTTTACAATGGCCTTGGGGCTTTCCAAACCAGCTACCGTGTGGTTGAAACGTAACTTCGCCAAAGCATTCTGCTCCAATTCGATTCGCTCCTGCAAATCGGCATCCGAGAGCTTACGGATTTCTGCGTTTTCAATCATCGCTTAGCGTAATCTGGACGTACTACAAATTTGCATTTCACAGGAAGCTTTTGAGCACCCAAACGAAGGGCCTCTTGAGCAGTGTCCATGGGAACGCCTTCTACTTCGAAGAGCACACGACCTGGACGCACAGGAGCAACCCAGTGGCTTGGCGCACCCTTACCTTTACCCATACGAACCTCTGCAGGCTTCGATGTGATCGGCTTGTCTGGGAAAATGCGAATCCACACCTTTCCCTCACGCTTCATGTAACGGTTGATGGCGATACGTGACGCCTCAATCTGCCGCGATGTAATGAAGCCGACCTCAAGGGTCTTGATTCCAAATGAACCGTAGGCAAGAGTTGCACCGCGCTGCGCGTTACCACGCACACGGCCCTTTTGCATTTTACGGAACTTGGTTCTTTTCGGCTGTAACATAACCTTGCTGTCTTTTACTGTTTAGCGGCGGGGACGACGTCCACCTCCAGACCGACGCTCGTTTGGACGGCGGTCGTTCGTCTTTTTCTGCGCTGGTACGGGTGACAAATCACGCTTACCATAAACTTCACCACGGCAGATCCAGCACTTCACTCCAATGCGACCATAAGTCGTATGTGCTTCTACCAATGCATAGTCGATGTCTGCGCGGAAGGTGTGCAATGGTATGCGCCCCTCCTTGTAGGACTCAGAACGTGCTATTTCCGCACCGTTCACACGACCAGCAATGTTGACCTTAATGCCTTCCGCCCCCATGCGCATCGTACCAGCGATGGCCATTTTGATAGCGCGGCGGTGAGAAATACGCGCTTCAATCTGGCGAGCAATGCTCTCCGCTACCAAACGCGCATCCAATTCAGGACGCTTGATCTCGAAGATGTTGATCTGGACTTCCTTGCCCGTCAACTTCTTCAATTCCTCGCGGAGCTTATCCACTTCCGTTCCTCCTTTACCAATGATCACACCAGGACGTGCT
>DAISXU010000206.1:0-3309 GCA_036825655.1 Flavobacteriales bacterium
ACTTTTTGTAGACGCAACCGGTTCGTTTGTCATCGCAGCTCAAACAGGCGACACATTGGCCGTTGGGGCCATCGGTTTTCACACCCGCAATTGGGTCGTGCCGGACTCAAGTCGTTCGGTAGATGTACAGATCGAGTTGCATCGCTTGCAAGTTCGCGTTGGCATCGCAGAAGTTGTTGCTCCGCGCGAATTGCGCGAAATCCTCCACGACATCGAGGCTCTGGGTTACGATGAAACGGATTACCGGGTGTCCTCTGTGGATGCCTTCAGCAGCCCCATCACTTTCCTGTACCAAATGCTCAACAGGGAGGAGAAGTCTAAGCGGTTGGTGGCTCAATTCGAGAACGACGACCGCAGAAGGTCGTTGCTCAGGGAGTTATTTGTCAAGTACGTGGATTACGACATCATTGATTTGGAAGAACCTGAATTTGATGCCTTCATCGCATTTTGCGACCCGGGGGATGAGATGCTTAAAATTTGGTCACAATATGAATTCATTCAATACGTGAAGCAGAGGTTTCGTTTGTACATCTCGCTTCCTTCACGCTTGGAAGAGGGCGATTACCAGTACCAAATGGATTGAATCAGGCCAAAGAGAGGGCTGAGTCGAGGAAAAACACAAAGATTTGCGCCAGCAAACCGATGACCCCAATGGCCACGCCGAGCACATGAAAAGGCTTGACGCGTTTGTTGATTTCATCAAATCGGGTGATCAAGTCTACAAAAAGAACACCCGCGGCCATTCCCTCGAGAATCATCAAAATGGCCCGCTGCTCGCCGAGTCCCTCGTCAATTGTTCGTACCCAAGGTGGGAGGTTCCAATCGACCACATGGTTCAAAGCAAATACAGCGTGAAGTGTGATCAACACCAGCATTGTAATGGCTATGGTGCGGTTGGGAGCAGTTTTCGTAGGAGCTTTCATGCGAAGGTTTTCATGGCCAAAGGTAAAAGGTTAAAAGGGATGTACTAAATTGTGCTCCCGCTCGTTTTGAAACCACGACACCTTGACCACTTGTGCCATGACTTCACGTAACCTCGACCACACGAACATCCAGCGATTGATAGTCGCTGCATTGGGCACCCTCTTTTTTGCTGTTGTGCTGACGAGTTGCAATTCACGCCATGCTGCCTGCAGCGCTTACGGGGAGATAGAGCCCATTGAGGCAGAAGCGGCTCAGCAATAGAGGGATCAGAACTGGAAGTAAATGAAGGGCTGCATCCCAGCTTGCATCGCTTGCCATGCCAGGCTAACCCCCAAGACGCTCAGCGCCAATTGGACTCCTATTGAAGCTTCACTGAACCAAGTTCTGTAACGCATTTTCCATGAATCGGGCAACAAGTGAATGGTGAAACCTGCCGCCATTAATCCGATCAGCGGAGCATAACCCTGAAGGATTTCGAGGAATGGACTAGCGCCGATTTGGCCCAGCTGGTGAATCATGGCATTGGCGGTAAACCACTCGGTGAGCAGGTTGTGCCCTTCAGCTAAGGAATCCCATGTCGTCTTGCTACCCGAGCGAAACCAAATCCGGGTTGCTGTTATGAAATGAAAAGTGATGATTCCTCCAATCGCAGCTTTCCACCATCGGTTGTACCCCTCCCAAGGACTGATTTTGCGCCACAATTTATAAGCGATAATTCCCAGTCCATTCAGCCCTCCCCAGAGCACAAAGTTCCAACTTGCACCGTGCCAGAGGCCGCCAATCAGCATCGTTAGCATCACGTTGATGTTGGTGATTCCCCAGCGTTTAAAGCGCGGAAACCACAAGGCAGCTCCGATGGTCAAACAAAGTGCACCTGCTGCGATGAGGAGCACACCCAAGTCCGGCACGAGCAATGCGAAGAACAGCAAGATGAAGCCAGAGGTGATGACCGTGAAGAGGGATCCACTGCGGTTCCCACCCATCGGGATGTAGAGGTAGTCCTTGAGCCAAGAGGAGAGGCTCATGTGCCAGCGTTGCCAAAATTCGCCCACGTTGCGCGCTTTGTAAGGGGCATTGAAATTCTGTGGCAGGCGAAATCCCAGCCAAATCGCAATGCCAATGGCCATGTCCGTGTAGCCGCTGAAATCAGCATAGACTTGCAAGCTGTATGCATAAAGACCGAGTAAGTTCTCAAACCCCGAATACGCTTCGGGCCTCGAAAAGATGCGGTCCACGAGATTGACAGCGAGGTAGTCAGCCAACCAGACTTTTTTTATCAGTCCATTGAGGATCCAAAACAGCCCCATTCCAAAGCCTGCCCGTGTGAGTTGGTATGGTTTGTACAGTTGTGGAATGAAGTCTTTGGCCCGAACAATCGGTCCGGCCACGAGCTGCGGAAAGAAGCTCACATAGAAACCAAAGTCCAAAATGCGTTGGACTGGCTCGATCTCCTTGCGGTACACGTCAATCGCATAGGACATGGTTTGGAAGGTGTAGAAACTGATCCCTACAGGCAGCAAGATGCGGTCCACACGAAAGCTCGTGCCGAAAACCGCGTTGCTCGCTTGTCCAATGACATTCGCTGGTTGCCAATGCGTCCCGAGGAGGGGATTGATGCTGTCAGCGAAAAAATAAGCGTACTTGAAGTAGAAGAGAACCAGCAAATTGATGGTTAAACTGACAGCGAGCCAACCTTTGCGACGTGCCCCTAAGCTTTGGCCTATTTGTTTGCCAATCCACCAATCTGATCCAGTCGAGAACAAGAGGATAAGGAAAAACCAACCGCTCGTTTTCCAGTAAAACAGCAAGCTAACGCCAAAGAGGAAGGCGTTGCGAAGCGCGACTTTTCGCTCCATGAAGGCGAAGCCTGTGAGGACCACAGCGAGGTAAATCCAAAAACCCAAGCGGGTGAAGGTCAAGGGCGCTTGCGGTTGAAACGCGAACCAATGGAAAAGATCGTTCAGGATTTCCATGAGGCAGGATCCACGTTTACGGTGTCAGTTGAGGGCCAGTCGAGTGATTTGGTATGAGCGGAAGTAGGTACAATGACCCTCCGCTTCGATGCAGACTCAGAGTTTGCCCAGTCGAGCATGAGCGCGTCCCAATATAGATCAGCTACGGTTCGATAGCCATTGCGTGTGAAGTGAATCAAATCGGGTTGAGCATATCCTTCATCTTTCCAAATCCGAATGGAACCCAAACCTCCCATCGCATCGAACAAGTCAAAAACGCCAGCTTGGTGGCGCGCGGCGAGTTGGAACATGGCTTCTCGAACAAGCAGGGCCGAGGGGTTGGGGCGTCGGCTGTAATAGCTATCTGAGTTGGTCAAGAAGAGGAAATTCGTTGCGGGGGCAGTTGCCTTGATGAGCCCAATGAGGCTGTCAT
>DAISXU010000207.1:0-3264 GCA_036825655.1 Flavobacteriales bacterium
TCCTGGTGCAATGTGTCCCCGCCCGCAGAAATCTCCGCCTCATTGTACCTCACCGGATAGTAGGGCAATGCATTGGACATGGCGTCTCCCAATCCTCCGGACCAGGCTGCATCTATCCGGTTGTTTCGCCCTTGACTTAAGGAAGAGCTCGCCATGACCGTCATCCACTCAGTCGGACTGAAATCGAGGTTGGCTCGACCGCTGATCCGCTCATAACTGTTTCCGAGCAGGTAACTCTCGTTGTTGTCATAGCTAATTCCGCCATAGAAATTGTAGCGATCTCCCCCTTTGCGCGCTCCAAAGCTGTAAGCGTTCTTGATGCCGGTGCCAACAGTCTCGTCGACCCAATCCGTGTTTGTGCCTAACGCATTCAAATAGGCCTCCTTCCGCGTCTCCGCATCATCCGCGGCACTGGTCATGTTGGGAAGCCAAACGTATCCCGTGCCCCCATCGTTCTCCCATGCCTCCTGACGAAGGGCGAGGTATTCCTCGGTGCTCATCATGTTGGGGAGGGTCGCAGGCGTGGCCAGGCCCGCTCGTGAACTGAATTCGAAACTCGTGCCTTTTCGGCCCCGTTTCGTCGTGATGAGGATCACCCCGTTGGCCCCTCGAGAACCATAAATCCCAGTTGCAGCAGCGTCCTTCAGGATTTCCACGGATTCGATGTCATTGGGATTGATTGCGGCCAGTGGGTTGTTGTTCAACGCGCCTGAATTGCCACGAAGGAAGTAATCTTGGGTAATGGGAATGCCATCCACCACGTAGAGCGGGTCGCCAGCTGCAGAGACCGAAGCAACACCCCGCACGCGGATCAAAGACGGAGCGCCAGCAACACCAGAAGACTGCGAGACTTGAACGCCAGCGGCTTGTCCTTGCAGAGCTGCTTCGAAAGAAGGAGTTTGCACGGCTGTGATTTGTTTGGAATCCACTGAAGTGATGGAGCCAGTAACCTCTTTTGCGCGCTGAACCCCATAACCGATCACCACGACGTCCCCAATGAACACCGCATCCTCTTCCAATTGGATGTTCACCAATAAGGTCTGGCCAGCAGCGAGTTCGATGTTTCTGGATTCCTTTGCGTAGCCGATGAACGTGTAGTCGATGGTGTGCGTTCCTTCGGACAAGTTGAGGGTGTAATTCCCATCCAAGTCCGTAAAAACCCCCGTTGTCCCTCCGTTCGCGATAACAGATGCCGAAGGCATTCCCTCGTTATTGGAGTTGGTTACTTTCCCCTTCAGGGTCTGACTCCAAGCCATGGAACTCATAGCACATGCAAGCAGTGCGAGTAGAATGTGGTTGCGCATGTTGATGGTTTGTAGGGACAAACTTAGTAACAAAGTGTAGTTTTTACACCTTATGCCCGAATCAGTTATTCACTGACGACTAAAATTCGCGTGGATTCATGGTGGATTCCCTGTGAAATGGTCATGTAATACAGTCCACTGGACCAGCCTTTAAGGTCGATGGTGCCGCATGTGGGGCCATTGAAACTGGAAGGTCGAGTTTCATCCAAGAGAAGCGCACCCGAGGAATCGAAGCATTGGATTTGGTACGTGCCAGGAGCGGGTAGCTCCATCGCGTACTGCAGGCCTCCTTGGGCAGGTTGGGGCCAAGTGCTCAAGGTTGCGCTCTGAAAATCCAGCTCTTCCATGTGCAAGAGCTCGGAAGGGCAGGTGACAGGTTCATCGAGGTAGACGTGGTATTCGCCGGGCTCAAAAAGTTGTGCCGCTGAGATGTCCGTTACTTCGATGGCGTCGCCCGTAAAGTAATCGTACCAGGTCCCTGTGTGTGAAAATCCAGCCACCATGTTGATGGGCTGAGTGTTGAAGTTGGCAACCACAACAGCGTCCATCTCCGGATGGTACATCAGGAGCCGTTTGCCCATTCCGGCGACGTCCCAGTTGAAGTCGGTGGTGCTGAAGGTGGCGTAATTCCTTTTGAGATGAGCCAGTCCTGCGATCACCTGGTGGATGTTGTAGCGCTGGTCGTCCAGTCGGTAATCCCACCGCACTGGTTTGGCATCCGTTCTGCACCCTTCATTGATGGTCACCCCGTCCGAACAGGTGTTGATGCTGTAGTCGTATCCGACCTCACCAAATTGCCAAATCATCTTGGGGCCTGGCAGGGCTATGTTAAAGCATTGAATCGCTTCCATGCGCGAAAGTGCTGTGCTGAGGTTGCTTGCATCGTAGTTTCCACTGGAGGCCCCAAAAGCGAGGTTCTTGTACATCAAACGCTCCTCATCGTGCGATTCCGGATAAGAAACCGCCGCCATTTGATTGAATCCATGACTTTGGTAGTTTGCCCAACCCAGGTTGGATGGGTACCCCATCGCTGCCTCTTGGTAGTCGTGTGCCACATTCGCCCAAACCATGAAGCCGTTGTTCGTCAGGGCGATTTCTTCACTCGTGTCACACCAGTGCTCGAGGATGAGGTAGACGCCATCGTCTTGTGCCCAAACGTGATTTCCGTAATCCGTTAAGAGGTTGATGCGCGATTGGTCATACCCTCCATTTCCATTTGGTGTTTGGGACATGCCTTGTGAGAAATCAAACCGGTAACCGTCGGCATGGAATTCCTGAACCCAATAGTCTAAAACTCGTTTTGTGAAGGCTTGGGTTGCTCCACTTTCGTGATTGAAATCGAAAAACCAATTCAAGGCATGGGGCGCTTCCACGTTGAACCAGGGATTATTGGTCGCAGGCGCTCCATTTTCCCAATACATTTTCAAAAACGGATTGGGAAGGTCAGCGTGGTTGAAGACGATGTCCAAAATCACAGCAATGCCCCGGTTGTGGCAGGCATTGACCAGCTCCTTGAACGCTTCCCGTGTGCCATACGCCTTGTCCAATGCGCAATAGAACGTAGGGTTGTATCCCCAACTGTCATTTCCATTGAACTCCATCACCGGCATGAATTCAATGGCGTTGATGCCGAGGTTCTCCAAATAATCCAGCGTGTCCAATATGGACTGGTAATTCCGCTCTTCGGTGAAATCGCGAACAAGCAATTCGTAAATCACCAACCTCTCCTTTGCAGGCCTGCTGAACCCTCCATCGGTCCAAGGGTAAGGGGTTTGTCCGGTTTGCAAAACTGAAACCGGCTCATTGGAGGTCAACTGCGCTGGGAATGGGATTAAATCTGGATAGGTGGCTTCCGGAATCCACTCGTCATTCCATGGGTCAAGCACCTTTTCGCTGTATGGATCCGCTACGCGAATGTCATCAGGTAGAACGTGGTATTGAAAGCGGTACTCCTCGTTGG
>DAISXU010000208.1:0-3229 GCA_036825655.1 Flavobacteriales bacterium
GAAGCATCCGCCGTTGCAGATGCTTCACTACGATTCACAACTAGGTCCTCCAAGGACGTAAACGTCCCATGACCTGTACTCAAATATAAATCATTTAAAAGCTAAATACAATATTTCATAGCTTTATTATACTAATACAGCTATCATTATTAGAGCGCAAAATTCAGGGCTATACAGCACCCTAAAAACACAAAGTCAGGGTCTACCTTTGCACTATGTCCTCCAAGGCTCATTCCCTTCCATTGTTGATCTGTATCAACGTGATTGCGCGTGTCTTGATTCCAAGCACTGAATGTTCAGCTCAATCACTGGCTGAGCAGTGGTCCTTGCGCGTTCAACAGCGGTCTGAATTGCCGGATTTTCGGGCATTTGAGCGTGACAACCCAGATTGGAAAGTACAGGAATCTAAACCAGCCTTGAAAACGGCTGTTCCGGCGTTGGATCCACTCGAGACGGCATTGCTGCCGTGGGGAGGGAACAAAGAGGCCATTGACCAGACCATGCAAGTTTTATTTGAGAACAATTACCACCGTGCTCAAATTATTGGCGTTCTGCATGGTCGGTATGGAGGATTCATCACAAGCGAGTTACAGGCTGCCTCTTTGCCCAATTCTTTTCAATGGGTTCCTGGATTGATCTCAGTATTCAATGCCGCACATGAGGAAAATGATCATGCTGGCATTTGGGGAATGAATAGCGCGATGGGCCAAACCTATGGGCTACTTCAAGCAAACGGCATCGACCAGCGAAAACTCGTGGTAGAATCGACTCGAGCATTCGTTCGTGAATTGGAACGCCTGCAGCGCAGATTTCCCGACGATCCGCATCGCGTGCTTGTGGCTTATTGGAAAGGAATGGCATATGCCACGCGATGGACTGGGGCACCGGGTTACGACAAAAGTCTTGATGAGCAGTTGGTTCTGTTGAAAGTCTTGAGCCGCTTCATGGTCAACATTGAGCGTCCCTCGTTTGATTTGGATTGGGTTGAACAAGCCCAGACGTGGCAACCTCTTGCCTGCGAAGGCGAAGGCATCAATCGCAGCCAACTCATCGCTGATGGTGTCATCGATTCACAGACGCTATCCACGCTTCTGCCTTGGTGGACTTCTGAATTTTTGTCTTGCGCTGACGCCCAAAAGTATGGGACAAGTATTCCTCGCCTCGTTGCAGAGCAAATCGATGCAAATCCCGAACCGGCGAAAACAGCCACCTCAAATGGCAAAACAGGAAATGCAGAACCGAACGATCCAACAGTTGCTGTCATTGAAGAATCTGCAACGGTTAAAGGGGTGCGTTGCATTCTACATACTGTGAAGAAAGGAGATACACTTTGGAATATCGCTCAACGCTATCCCGGCACAACGCCAGAGGATTTGGCAGAAATAAATGAAATCTCTGATTACATTCGCATCGGCCAAACCCTGTGTGTGCCGGATACAAAATGAAACCCAACAAGCAGCCGGTCTCTCACTCCATCGCTTTTCTAGCGGCTGTATTCTTGGCCCTATCTCTCTTCCTCTCTCGCCCCGCCTCTTTTGAGACCCTCATCTGGAAATTCCCTCGTTGGGTCGACCTTCAAGAAGAAGACTCCACGGTCACCGTCGAAGAAATCAAAACATTGCTGGACAATTACCAGCAATTCGCTATTCAAGAGGAAAAGGATACACTGGAAACGGCTGCAGGAGTGGCGTCCGCAATGGAAGCAGACACTTCGCATGCCGACACTGCAATGCCCGTTAAGGTCATTTCAGTGGAAGGCGAATCGTATGATCGTGAAGATGCCGCCAATGTCTTACATCCCGATCTGTTGCTGCAGGGAAACGAACGCGCGTTTGAGCGCTTAGCTTCGTTCTTTTCCAAACTTAACGCACCGGTGCGCTCTCCGAGCTTGCACGTCTTTCACTTTGGAGACTCGCAAATTGAAGGCGATCGTATCACGGGTGTACTTCGTTCAAAATGGCAGGAAACGTGGGGCGGTTCAGGACCTGGGTTTCTCGCGCCGGCCCAACCCATTCCTTCCCCTTCCATGAAACAGGAATGGTCCAGCGATTGGAAACGATTCACCCGCTTCGGCAAAGTCGACAGCACCATTGAACACAACCGATATGGAATGTTCGCCGCCTTTGCACAGCACAATAACAGCACGGGTGAAATTTCACCTTGGATACGATTCACACCTCACCCGAGAAGCTCTAAACGCAATCAGGTCTATGACCAAATCCACCTGGTTCTGGGCCGGACTGACACAGCGTCATCGGTGACGCTGGAATTGAATAACGACACGCTAAAATCATTTCAACTGAAGGTTGACTCCCTGCACTCAACACTCGTCATCCCCATTCCGCAAGACTCTGGGGCAGTGCGGTCTTTTGAGACATTGAAAATCAGTTTTGAAGGAATCTCTCCCGAATTTCACGCCGTTGGGCTTTGGTCTCAATCCGGAATTGTCGTCCACAATGCTGCCATGCGAGGTAGTTCTGGCACCTTGTTTCGGCAATTGAACCGCGCACAATTGACCGCCCAGCTTAGATCTGTTCGCACCGAAATGATCATGCTCCAATACGGAGGAAATGCGGTGCCCTACCTCAAGGATACCGCCTCAATCCGAAGGTTTGGTGGTTGGTTTGCTTCGCAAATCCGATTGTTTCAGGCGATTCTTCCGGAGGTGCCTATCCTTGTGATTGGTCCGTCTGACATGTGCGAGAAAAGCGGAACGCGCATGCAGACGTATCCCAATCTACCATTTGTTCGAGACGTCATGAAATCAATCACCATGCAGGAGAATGCCCTTTATTGGGATGTTTTCGAAGTCATGGGTGGCTCTGGTTCTATGGCCGCTTGGGTTGAATCATCTCCTCCACTCGCCAGTCCGGACCACGTGCACTTTACCGCCCAGGGGGCCCGAGAAATTGCCAACCTTTTCAATAAAAGCCTCCAAACCGAATGGGCACTTTGGCAGGCCTGGCAGGCAGATTTGACCTTATCCGATGCGTTATGATGAGGTACAAGCGCATCATCATCAGCTGCACCTTTGCAGCCGCCGCTGTGGCTGCCGTATTTGGCCAATCCGTTCCACAACCCCGCATTCACACAGCCCCTGAAGTCGCCGCTGAAATCCCAATCAACAGCGACTCCTTCAGCCGGCTATGGGCAACAATGGATTCTATGCATCAGGGGCAACCCGGAAAGCTATCCATCCTGTACATCGGTGGATCCCATGTCCAAGCGG
>DAISXU010000209.1:0-3172 GCA_036825655.1 Flavobacteriales bacterium
AATGTTCTACATCGAATTGAATCCTTGCAAATCCTGAAGTCGGGAGCCAGATGTCCTCCGAGGTTAGCTCAGAAGCCAAGTCACTCAGTCCTGGATTGTGCCCAATGGCAATGCCCACGTGTTGGGTATCGGCCCAAGACGTGATTTCTTTAATCCAAAACAAAGCAGGGGCGAGGTAACCACCAGCTGATCCAGCAGGAGGAGTCCATCCTGTAAGGTTGCTGATCGCTGAGGATGTTTCCATGGTCCGCCTCGCCGCTGAAACTGCGCCGGCAGCATCAGGCGGGAGCAGTTGCCGGAGGCGTTCTCCGGCCATTGCTAAATCACTTTTGCCGCGATCTGATAATGCTCGGTCCATGTCGTGGATGGCGGAATGGTGCGCTTTGCCGTGCCGAAGTAAGATTAGGGTTTTCATTCAAATCAAAAGTATGCATCTGCTCTCAATTTGCTGATTAAAAAAATTTGTTTAGGCTTTCCTAAATATATATTTTTGCAGCATGATACCTGTTCAGCCCACATCTAGCAAAGAAGACTACTTGAAGGCAATCTACCAGCTCAGCGAAATGGATCACCTGCCAGTCTCAACGAATTCCCTTGCGGAGCGTGTCAAGGCCAAACCCGCTTCAGTGACCGGAATGATCAAGCAACTTTCTGATGCTGGATGGGCGGATTATGAAGCCTATAAAGGCGTGTCACTGACCACTTCTGGAAAGCAGATAGCTGTCGATGTCATTCGAAGGCATCGGCTTTGGGAGGTGTTTTTGGTCAACCGATTGGGATTTGGTTGGGACGAGGTCCACGAATTGGCTGAGCGGTTGGAGCACATCGAAAATCAAGAACTCACGGACCGATTGGACACCTATTTAGGCCATCCCAGTTTCGACCCACATGGTGACCCGATCCCGAAGTCTGATGGCACTTTTGTCGATGCCCGTGCCTTGATTAAAGCAGAAGAGCTGAGCGAAGGGGATTGCGCTGTGGTGAAAGGCGTAGTGGACAGCAGCGATGAGTTCTTACGGCACTTAGATGCGCTTGGCATTGGGCTTGGTTGTTCATTTGTCGTGGAGTCGTGCCATGCATTCGACGGGAGTGCGACCATAGCGGGGCATGGCCTTTGGACTGCGTCTGTGTTGCGTAACCTCTATGTAGAAGTGCAACCATGATGGAACTCATCACCCAGTGGGTTGAAGAGGTGGGGCCAGTTTGGGCTGCACTCGCCGCTACCACCGGCACATGGCTGTTGACGGCAGCAGGCGCCTCGTTGGTTTTTTTCTTTGGAAGCATGAAGCGCAAGGTGCTTGACGCCATGCTCGGATTTACGGGAGGAGTCATGGTTGCTGCAAGTTTTTGGTCGCTTCTCTCGCCTGCGATTGAAATGTCCAAAGGAGACGGTTTTCTCCGTGTGGTTCCTGCTGCAGTGGGATTCGCTCTTGGTGCCCTGTTCATTTTTGCATTGGACAAACTGACCCCGCACTTGCACATCAACTTTTCCAAGGATGAAGCCGAAGGCCCCACCACGAAATGGCACCGTTCTACCTTGCTTGTTTTGGCCATCACCTTGCACAACATACCAGAAGGGCTGGCTGTAGGGGTGATGTTTGGAGGGGCGGCCGCAGGATTGCCAGGGGCGAGCATTGGAGCAGCCGTGGCGCTTGCAATTGGCATAGGGTTGCAGAATTTCCCGGAGGGCTTCGCTGTGAGCATGCCGCTGCGTCGGGAAGGGCTTTCAAAGGCTCGTGCAGCTTGGTTTGGTCAGTTATCTGCGATCGTGGAACCCATCGCAGGAGTCATCGGTGCATATGCTGTAATGCAGGTGCAAGCCCTGTTGCCTTATGCCCTCGCATTTGCTGCAGGAGCGATGATCTACGTGGTGGTCGAAGAAGTCATCCCTGAAACGCAGAGGGATCGGTTTACGGATTTGGCAACCTTAGGCTTCATCGCAGGCTTCATCATCATGATGACCTTGGACGTAGGGTTGGCTTAATTCTGAGATTGGTTGGGCCATTTTGCACCACTGAACCAGCCCGAGCTCATCAACAGAACGGCTCGCGGACCTGATTGCCAAGTGGCCCAGATTTGTTCTAAGGCTTCCTTCGATGTGACAATTTTCACGTCAGGGCGCTGGAAACAAGCTCGGACATATTCTTCCTCCAAAGCAGGAAGTTGTTTGTGCGCTAGCACCTCGGGGTCAAAATAAACGACAGCTTCGTCGGCGGCGTTCAAAGCTCCAGCGTAGGTCGGCAGGAAATCTCGGTTCAGAGAAGAGTAGGTGTGCAATTCGAAACAGGCGAAGAGCTTTCGGTCTGGAAAACTGGCTCGAACACCAGCAGTGGTTGCTCGCAGCTTGGATGGGGCATGAGCAAAATCTCGGTAAACGGTAGCGTCTTCCGAAGTTTCAATGGCTTCCAATCGCCGTGCAGCTCCAGTGAAGTCTTGAATGGCTCCATCAAATTTTTGACCCGAAATGCCCATGGCGCAGCACAGCGCGCGAGCGCCTGCTAAATTCTGGTAATTGTGTGTGCCAACGAGGGACGTAAAACAACTCCCGCCATCAGCGAATCGCAATTCAACTCCCTTTCCCTTGCGGACCCAGTGTGGCGTCCTATAGGCAATGGGTTGAATTCCCTGAGCCTTCGAGACCAATTCCGATAGCTTGGGGTCTTCCTCGCAAAAAACCACTACACCATTGGGTTCAACCGTTGTTAAATACTGCTCAAATTGTTGCAAGTAATCCTCTTCTGAAGGGAAGACATTGATGTGATCCCATGCAATGCCTGTCAGCAGGGTGATGTGGGGCCTGTACCAGAAAAATTTGGGCCTTCGATCGATGGGCGAGCTCAGGTATTCGTCCCCTTCAAAAATGGCCCATTCCCGGTTGTCGGTTAAAGAAACCATCCGGTCAAAGCCATCAAGTTGGGCACCCACCATGAAATCGACCTCCCGTCCAAGCCGGTTTAAGACATGCAATGCCATGGACGTCACGGTGGTTTTTCCATGGCTTCCCCCAATGACCACTCGGTTTTTGTCTTGAGTTGCGTGAAAGAGGAATTCAGGATAAGACTGAACCGAAATCCCCATGGCCTGGGCGGCAAGGAGTTCCGGGTTGTCGGTGCGGGCATGCATGCCGAGGATGACCACATCCAATTCCTTTGAAATGTTCGCCGGAAACCAC
>DAISXU010000210.1:0-3069 GCA_036825655.1 Flavobacteriales bacterium
ATCGCGTGCGCCCGCTGCAACTCGGAGAAAGGCCTCCGTCACGACCACAAGCGCTTTTACGGGCGCTTTCTTAGATGACCACAAAACACGCAGGGAATTCATGCAGCTTGCGGTCGGTTCAGCCTACGGTCGGAATTGAAGATTTGATTGAAGCCAGCGGCTTGAGAACAATTTTTGGCAACCTTCATGGAACGATGATGACCCAAATGGTTGCAAATTTGTGCTATGAATGAATTTGAATCCCCCCAGATTTTTGAGGAATCATTTGTCGAGGACCAATCGGCCGTATCGAAGTTTATTGCAAATGTCTTCAGCTGGATGGTCGCTGGCCTTGTTGTGACGGCATGCGCCTCCTATTACACGGTTGAATCGGGACTCATCGCACAGTTGTACAACTTGGAGACAGGAGGAATGAGCATGCTCGGTTGGATTGTAATGCTCTCGCCTCTCGGATTTATTCTGGCCATGAACTTGGGTTTTCAACGTTGGTCTTCCACCTCACTGACGCTTCTTTTTCTCGCTTTTAGTGGAATAATGGGCATGTCCTTGAGCAGTATATTCTTGGTCTATACCATGTCCAGCATCGCTCAGGTCTTTGTCATCACTGCTGCGACATTCGCTGTCATGGCTGTCGTAGGATATACGACCAATACGGATTTGACCCGATTTGGGAGTCTCCTCATGATGGCGCTCATCGGGATCATCATTGCGAGTTTCGTCAACTGGTTCATTGGTTCGGCACAACTCGATTACATCATAAGCATCGGAGGTGTTCTCGTTTTTACTGGATTGATTGCTTACGACACTCAAAAATTGAAACGCATCGGCGCTGGGGTGGAGTATGGAAGTGAGGCCGGTTCGAAGCTCGCCATCTTAGGAGCAACGAGCTTGTACCTTGACTTCATCAATTTGTTTCTTTTCTTGCTCCGTTTGCTCGGCCGCAGGGACTGATTGTTTCTTACGAGCACTGCGCTCAATTGGAAGCAAAAAAAGCCACCCCAGCGGGTGGCTTTTTTGTGCAATCAAGCCGAAGCGTTGGCGAATCACCGAATCATGAGGTGCTGGGACCATCGCTCACCCGTGTCCAAATCCAAAGTCAATAGGTAGGCGCCAGCGGCCATGCCTTGGGCATCGAAGAAGTACTTCTGTTCACCCCCGCGGAAGTCTCCGCTGTGAATCATTTGAATCTGTTGACCGAGGGCATTGCTGAGGTAGAGTTGCCCTTCTGCGGCTTGACGCAATTGCAATGGAATGCACGTGATTGCCGCGGCCGGATTTGGAAAGGCCTGAAGCAATGGGGAGTTCTGTTCAATTTCGTTCATCCCGAGGCTTGCATCGTTGACGTTAAACGACCACCACCCGTCGGGGGCTGGCATCGGACGCGTACCCGTTTTTCCTGAGTTCGCGTTGGCCTCGACATAATAATAAACCGTTGTTTCGAGCGGTTGTGCAGGAATACTCGCTGACCAATTTTCGGTTTCGCCATCAATCAATGCCATGGGCACTGCGGTCCATTCCGAACCGGGATTGGTGCGCCAATGCATGGTTGCACTCTCGATCTGACTGCGGTGGCTGATGTACGCTTCTACGTCATAATCACTCACAGTATCATCGGTATCAGGCAGTGGCAAGTGGCTGATCATGAGCGGATCTTCGATTCCAACGGTGTGGGTGATGCAGTGTATCGCTCCCGAAAGCGAGATGATCGCCTCTCCGTTGTTGTCGCAGTCAATTCCCACGACATTATAGCCTGGCAGCGCTTCTTCGTATATCCGCAATGCCGTCGTGTCGTATTCCGTGTAATAGGTGGGGAGTAGAATGGTGTTGTTGACGAATACGGAGTTGGTGTAGGTCAAGTACCACCCGTTTTCATCCGGATAGCCACCGCCAAATCCTTGTTCGGGCGGGCTGGGGATGCGGACCACTTCAAAAGGGGTGCCCCATCGCGTGGTGAAGTTGGAAAGGACGTATTCCAAGTTGGCATTGATTTGCGGGCCATCGGCCGTTCCTTCGGGGTATTCCGCCATCAGCAAGGTGCTTTCGTCCAGCAGCTTCATGTGCATGTCGATGTGGTGAATTCCGTCAAACGGCAGGTTGGGCATGGTGATGTAGGTATCGACTCCGTGGAAATCTGAAATGATTTGGTTGATTTCTTCTTCGGAGTGATCGGGATAATCCGTCCACCACGTGCTCCCGCCATCATTTTCATCGATGATCAATTCGGAAGCAAAGGCAGTGCCGAATCCATCTGACATCCAGTTGCCGCCCGTATTCATCAAATCGTTGGGAGTGCCGGTAGTGCTGTATAGTTCTAGCCCCAAGGTGCTGGCCAGCACATCGGGAATTGCATCGTCCTCGGGACGCGGTCGGTTGTACAGCCAGTCGACCAGTACCCGGTCGTCGTTCCAAGATCCATAGACTGTGTTGGCACCATAATCGCGGATCCAGATGCTGTTGTACACCGTTGGAACGATTTGAATATTTTCGAGGGTCAAGGCTCCACCGCATTGATTCCCCGTGAGGTAATCCGTGACTTCTTCCATGTCTTCTGCGAAGATGATGACCGTGCATTCTTCCTTGGCCGCTTCCACGATTTGCTTTTGAATGCAGGGAAAGCTGGTCCAAGAAATGGTCAATGCTTCGACTTCTTCCCACTCAGCAGCGGTTCGGATGTTGTCATATGGAGGAGGCGTTTCGATTCCGCGGGCAACAGAGGGCTCGAAACCAATGCGCTCCACATAATCCCGTTCCTGCTCGGTAATAGCATGGGGCCAAGTGCGCTGAGTTTGGGCGTTTGAGGCATTGGCGAACACCATAAATCCTAGGAAGATGGTGGAGAAGAGTTGTGAAAGTTGTTTCAAAATCGTGCAGTTCGGTTGGGACAAAATTAATCAGTTATTGCGGAGTGACGATGTGCCGTAGCAAATCAGAATCAATGGCGTGCCCCCCTTCAAAACGATGCAGCATGTACTTCACCATCATGGAGTCGAGGATGGATGCTGTTTCGGTGAGCAAGTTGTCCTTGAAAAAGGGGTCGTCATTTCCTAAGGCCACGTCCAGTCGCATTTG
>DAISXU010000211.1:0-3060 GCA_036825655.1 Flavobacteriales bacterium
GGATGCACACGGCTAAGGATCCCTTTTTGGTGGGAAGGTCGGCGCGGATTTACCGAGATTTGGACGTGCCTGCCATGCAGGCTTCCACGCGGCATTTGATTCGAAAAGGTGATTTTGCAGCTTTCTGTAAGGCAGGGAGCGGCTCTTCCACTACGATCTGTGACGTAAGGAGGTGTGAGCTGGTCGTTGTCTCCCCATCTGTTTTGCGTTTCGAAATCACAGCAGATCGGTTTTTGCGCAACATGGTGCGGGCTGTGGTGGGAACAGTTTTAGAGGTTGGCTATGGAAGGAGGGAGGCGAAGGGCATGGAGGAGGTCATTGCTTCATGCAATCGCTCAGAAGCAGGCAAATCAGCACCTGCTGATGGGTTGTTCTTGAGCCACGTCGGTTATCCCCAAGAGATTTGGAAAAGATCGGTGCCAGAGGTGGTGGGCGCCGCGTACCTTTGAAGCATGAGTGGATCGTCACGTGCGGGCAAGGTGTTCGACAGAGACTTGCTGTTTTTACTGCTTCGTCAGGCGGCGCCTTATCGAAGACGTTTCTTGTTCACGGGAGGATTAGTTATGGTTCTGAGTGCCTTGATTTGGGTCAGGCCCGCGCTCATCCGGCACGCTGTGGATGTTGAAATTGCACAAGGAAATGAGGCAGGTTTGTTGCACGTTTTCCTCGCTGTTGTGGGGGTTCTTCTGGTGGAGGCATTGCTCCAATACCGCGTAACATTCCTTGCAAATTGGGTGGCAGAATCGGTTTCATTGGACCTGCGGACGCGTTTATTTAGAAAGGTGCTCCCGTTCAAGTTGCCTTTTTACGACAAAACAGCTGTAGGCACCTTAGTCACGAGGCACGTGAGCGACATCGATGGGATCAGCAATGTCTTTTCCAATGGCATTCTCAATGCAGTCGGGGATTTGCTCGCGTTGACTGTTGTCATTGTGGCCATGTTTGTTTTGGATTGGCAATGGGCCTTGTTGGCCTTAGCGCCCATACCTGTTTTGATTTACGCTACGCGGATTTTCCAAAAAGCAATCAAAAAGGCATTTGTGGACGTGCGCAATCAAGTTGCGAAAATGAATGAGTTTGTTCAGGAGCATGTGACGGGCATGCACATTGTTCAAGCGTTCAATCGGGAAGATCGGGAGGCGGAGCGATTCGGTGATTTGAACCAGGCACATAAAGCCGCCAACATTCGTTCCATTTGGGCCTTCAGTGTGTTCTTTCCATTCGTTGAATTGCTGTCTGCTTCCAGCGTCGCGCTTCTCTTGTGGTTTGGTCTAGAAGATGTGGTTTCCGGACGCATGACTTTAGGGGTATTGCTTCAGTTCATCTTGTATGTGTTCATGCTTTACCGCCCCATTCGGCAATTGGCAGATCGGTTCAATGTTCTGCAGATGGGAATCGTCAATTCAGAGCGGGTATTCAACCTCTTGCAATTGGAAGAGCAGGCCAGGGATGAGGGAACCATTCTGGATGTGCCTTTTCGAGCGGAAATAGAATTTCATGACGTTTGGTTCGCCTATCAAAAAGAAGAGTGGGTTTTGCGGGGGGTGTCTTTTTCAATTCAACCAGGTTCTACGGTTGCCTTCGTCGGAGCTACAGGTGCTGGAAAGTCAACGGTTATTGCGCTACTCTCCCGCTTCTATGAGCCGCAAAGGGGGCGCATTACCATTGATGGTGTGGATGTTCGCGACATTCCGTTGGACGTTTTGCGGGTGAAAATGGGGATGGTTTCGCAGGAAGTGTTCTTGTTTTCAGATAGCCTTCGAAACAACGTCACGTTGTACGACGATTCCATTCCTGAAGCACTGCTTGAGGAAGCGGCGGTGGCCGTTGGTGCAGATGCTTTCATCGATGTTTTGCCCGGTCGGTGGGACTTGGAGGTGCGCGAGCGAGGTGCCATGTTGTCTGTTGGCCAAAGGCAGTTGATTGCATTCATGCGTGCCTACGTTACGATGCCATCGGTTCTGATTTTGGATGAAGCGACCTCTTCCATCGATACGGAGAGTGAAAGGCTCATCCAAGAGGCGACAAGAAGAATCACCAAGAACCGAACGAGTTTAGTGGTCGCTCACCGTTTGAGCACTGTTCAAGAGGCTGATCAGATTTTTGTTTTTGCCCAGGGGTGCATCGCAGAGCAAGGAACACACAGCGAACTCGTCACTTTAGGAGGCGTTTACAACAACTTGTTCGAAAAGCAATTTACGGCCCTCAAGAAATGAGTGGGCTCAGAAGCATTTGAAATGGTCAAATGGCTCCAAGCAATCGGCGCAGGTGTAGTGGGCTTTGCAAGCTGTTGATCCAAATGCACTCACCAACGTGGTGTTTTTTCCAGCGCATAGCGGGCAGGGAACGGTGTGCGACTTGCCGAGCAAAAAAGCTTTGTCGGAGCTAGATCCTATAGGAGGAGCGATGCCATTGGCTTCCATCTTGGACCGGGCTTCTTCCCCGATCCAGTCGGTCGTCCAAGCAGGGTGATGAACAACTTCCACGGTGGCCTTTTCATGCAAGGCCATGACCACTTTTTTGATGTCCTGCAGGATGACATCGGTTGCTGGACAACCGCTGTAGGTCGGGGTGATTCGCACTACCAGTTCATCGCCTTTGAACAACACCTCCCGCACCATTCCCATTTCAACCACATGGAGAAAGGGCAATTCAGGATCCTTCACCTGCTCCAAATGCCTCCAAACGCGGCGGGTGTCCATCACCATGTAACTCCGGGGTGCTTTCTGGCCAAACTCTGCATTTCTGCCAGGAGGTATCCCAAATGCTCGGTGTGGTTCCCTGATTTACCTCCTTGATGCATCCACCCGTCGAGATCTGGCATGGTCAGAGTTGCCTCATGAAAGGTTTGGGCCAAGGAATCAGCCCAGGCGGCTTTAATGCTGTTCAAAGGCGAACACAACCCTGTTTCGGTAGACCAAAGATCATCCGCTACTGGGACAAACATCTCGCCGGTGTATGGCCATAGTTTATCCAATGAACCCTGCATGCGCTTGTGGCTTTCTTCTGTTCCATCTCCGAGCCGAATGACCCAATCTTTCGCGTGTTCGGCGTGGTAAC
>DAISXU010000212.1:0-3048 GCA_036825655.1 Flavobacteriales bacterium
TCGATGAGTACCCTGTGGGTTTTACCAACTAGCTCTTCGACGCGGACTAGGCTATGCTGACCTTGGAGCTCAATGATCTCACGCAAACGACGTCCCTTGACCTCCTCTGGAACATCGTCTTCGAATTTGCGTTCGGCCAATGTTCGCGGGCGCTCCGAGTACTTAAACGTGTAGGCCAAATCGTACTTCACTTCGCGCATTAGCGAAAGCGTGTCCTCGTGCTGTTGCTCCGTCTCACCGCAAAATCCTGAAATGATATCCGTTGAAATGGAGCATTCAGGCATGATGCGTCGAATGGCAGCGATGCGGTCCAAATACCATTCCCTCGTATACCCTCGGTTCATGCGCTTAAGGACTTCGCTGTTGCCCGATTGAACCGGCAAATGGATGTACTTGCAGATGTTCTCGTGACGGGCCATCGCATGCAGGACATCGTCGGTCATGTCCTTCGGATGTGACGTCGAAAACCGCACCCGAAGGTCAGGATTCACGCCGGCCACCAGCTCGAGCAATTCAGCGAACCTGACCACTGGTTGATCCGCATCCTTGATTTGGCCCTTGTTGTCAATGTTCCATTTGTAACTGTCGACATTCTGGCCCAAAAGCGTGACCTCTCGGTAGCCTTGTTCAAACAACTCATGCGCCTCACGGACGATGCTCTGCGGATCTCGACTCCGCTCCCTCCCCCGCGTAAAAGGAACCACGCAAAAACTGCACATGTTGTCGCATCCCCGCATGATGCTGATGAAAGCCGTAATTCCATTGGCGTCAAGGCGCACTGGACTGATTTCTGCATACGTTTCTTCCCTGCTGAGCAGAACATTTACCGCTTTTTGGCCACCGTGCACTTGATCCACCAAATTGGGCAAATCCCTGTAGGCATCTGGGCCTACCACCAAGTCCACCAATTTCTGTTGCTCCAATAAGTTCTCCCGCAACCGCTCTGCCATGCAACCCAGCACGCCGACCACGAGGCTGGGACGAGCGCGTTTGGCCTTTTTGAATTGCGTCAAGCGCTTGAGCACCCGTTGCTCCGCATTGTCCCGAATGGCGCAGGTGTTCAGCAGAATGAGGTCCGCTTCTTCCTCATTGCGCGTCGTTGCATAACCTGCTTCGTTCAAGATGCTCGCAACGATTTCGGAATCGCTGAAATTCATTTGGCAACCATAGCTCTCCAAGTACAATTTCTTGGTGTGCGTTGGCTGCGAAGGTGTCACCATCGGGCTTCCCTGGTGCTCTTCAGCGAGCAGGGCATGGGCGTCTTGGGGGCGAGGTGCTTGGTCTGGCATGCGAGATAAATAGGAATGCAAAGTTAATCCATCTGCCCTGACTGACAATTTGTCACTCTGCCATCTGGTGGGAACTTAACGTTCGTTTTCAGGTTGAATACGTTGGGCAGCTTGTAAGTCGTAAACCACAATTCCCTCCAATTCTCCTAATGGCACGGCAAGCCAATCGCCCCAATCACCCACCTCGGTGATGTCGGAACGGTTGATCACCAAATAATCTGCCCCCCTCGAAACAGCCCACGCCACCCGGTCTTTCCCCTCGAGGTGATTTTCGTAAAGCCCCGTAAAACCTAGGCGATTGAGCAACGTCAAAGTCACGTTGGGACTGGGATCTGGCAGACTCAACACCCAAGCATCTTCTGGTATCCCCCACTCCAGCATGCGTTCACTGAATGCTGGAAGGGGGGCGAGGCGCTCTGCCCGATCAGCATGGTACCATTTCCATTCCCTGCGCTCCCATTCTGGGATAAAACGTTCGATGAGGAAACCGTCCGTTTGGCCCCATTTTATGCGATTCCTTGCTACACTGTGTGCCATCTGATAGGCCAAAACCAAGAGCAAAATCCCCCAAACTGCCTTGGGGACTTGTGCCTGTTTCCAAACATGGAAGACCCACGCCATGGCCAGCGGAGGCAGCATCAAAACTTCGATCAGGTAGTAATCATGGACATCTAAGTTTTTGAACCACAACAATCCATAGACCACCATGCCGAGGCATGTCAACCCAAACGGGATGGCCAGGCCTTCTCTTTTTTTCCAAGAACGAAAAAAGGTCGCAAGCAGAATGAAAGCGAAAACCCAACGGATGTGGGCATGGTAGATTTCTTGAAAGCGAACGCCAATCAAATCCGACCAAATTCCCCGCACGTCTGGTGCGTTCCAAATGGGCCGCAAATCCGTCAAAAAGTAAGGCGATTGGTGCTGGAGGTTGTAAGCTTTGGCCCAAACAATCCAAGCCCCCACTGCGGTGAGGGCAAGCAGCCCCGCGAACAGACCCCAAATCACTGGAACATGTCGCGTTTTAAACCACCGTGAAATGAGCGGAATGGCCCCGAGTAACATCGTAGGCCTCAGCAATCCAGCGAAGGCTAGGAGAAGGGAAGCTCCAATCAGCCAAACCTTACTTCGGTTTCCATGCCGCTCGCTCATCGAACCCATCCACCATGCGCCGAAGACAGCCATCAAGGAGGTGGGGTTCACGAGGTAATTGACTCCGTAAAATTGGACCAAAGGGGATACAAATACTGCGACGGCAGACCACGCGCCGAGGGATCCTGAGCCGGTCCAATTGCGGACGGCGAGCACCAAGGCCAGCAGCCCCAGAAAAAGCGCCAACCCTTGGGTCCACCTCAACGTCCAGTGGAGGGGTCGACCAACGAGTTTCCACACCCAGGCATTCATGTAATACAGGCCCGTGAATTCGCCCGCGCCTTGGCCACCTTCAGCGTGTTGAAAATGCATGGCGGGCTCAAAAAAACCTCGGTCATCTTCCAGGTAGCGCAGGGTTTGTGAAAGCGCATCGCGCTGCCTCCATTCATGGATGGAATGGGGTGGGGCGAATGCATGAGCCAACATCCCCGACAAAATGGCCATTGCCAACATAGTGGCTACTGCGAACCCAATGGAGAAGGAGCGATTCATGCACGCAAGTTCAAGAAAGTTTCGGTGGCAACAAATTGGACCAGCACCCTGAGTTCAAGGCTCGCACCCGCGAAACATGAGAGAAAATCACGAGACTTCCGAAGAAATAATTTCTTAT
>DAISXU010000213.1:0-567 GCA_036825655.1 Flavobacteriales bacterium
ATGGCAAGCATCTGGTGGTGCTTCGTTCACAGAGAATGGCCTGGAATTGACTCAGACCAGCGCAGGAACCTTGACTTGCACCGTGCTCAATTTGGCCAACGGCTGCACCACCGAAACCAGTTTCACCGCGACTTCAGATTTCACCATTCCCGAGGTGGAAGCCGGATGGACCGATACGCTCACGTGCAAGGAACCAAGTGCGGAAGTACAAAACGCTTCCATTTCACCCCAAGGGTACACGGCGCTGTATGCCTGGAGCTGGATCGAAGGCGAAGGTGGAATGAGCAACACGAGCAGCCTATCGCCGACTGCTCACCTCCCTGGATGGTATGCATTGGAAGTCGTTTTCGAAGAAAACGGTTGTGCCGCTTTGGATTCCGTTTGGGTTTATCAAGATCCGGATGCAGCCGTCGATGCTTCAAGCATCACCCTTCCCAATGTCATTTCACCCAATCAAGATGGAAAGAACGACACCTTCAGGCCGTTTCTAACAGATGATTTGGACTTCGAAGTGCTGGGTATCATGGAGCGGTATGGTTTGCAAGTATTCAATCGCTGGGGACAAGT
>DAISXU010000213.1:577-2989 GCA_036825655.1 Flavobacteriales bacterium
ATGCCGGATTGCCCATTCGATGGGATGGAACAGATGCCGCCGGCAATGAATGTGCGCCAGGAACCTATTACGTCCTTGTGGATTATCGCATCACCTGCGGAGGGATTCAAGAAGGCACGATGCGCACGGAAATCGAACTCTTGAGGCCATGACCCGAGGTGGCCATTGGCTCTGGATTGCATCCTGCATGGTTGCAACCGTTTTGGGCTGTAAGAAACCTGAAAACCAGCTTGAGCTGCCTGAATCAGAAGTGAAGCATCCTCGCCTGCCTGAGGTGACTTTTGCATATGCTGGCCATCCCTACCCCTCCAGTTGGTTAGACAACTCCGCGATGTCGCTATTCCGTGTAAACGACTCCAGCAACCCCATCACGGATGAAGGCGCAACTTTGGGTAGGGTTCTGTTCTATGACGAGCAGCTCTCCATTGATGCATCCACCTCATGTGCAAGTTGCCACCAACCCGAACATGGATTTGCGGACGCTCAGCCCTACTCTGAAGGCGTTGGAGATGGCCTAACCTTTCGGAACAGCATGGCACTGGTCAATTTGGCCTACCAGCGCAGGCTGTTTTGGGATGCACGGGAATCAAATTTGGAAGATCAAGTGTTGCAACCCATCGCTCACACCGATGAAATGGGCATGGACCTCGAAGCTCTGCCTATGAGGCTGGAGGAACTGGGATACTACGGTGGGTTATTTCATGATGCCTTCGGTGACTCGACCATCACAGTGTCGCGGGTAGCCGCTTCCTTGGCGCAATTTTTACGCAGCCTGCAATCGACGCACTCCCGGTATGATTTAGGGCTACAAGATGACTTCGCAAGTTTTTCAACCCAAGAACTCCTTGGCAAAGACCTGTTTTTTAACATCGAAACAAGGTGCGCACAATGCCACGGATCACTGAATTTCTACACCCCATCTGAGCTGATGGTGAATGGATTAGACACAAACTACGCTGCAACGGGAGATGGAGGCTTGGCGCACGAAACTGGAATCAGCGGTCAAGATGGTTTGTTTAGAGTTGTTTCCTTGAGAAATGTTGGACTAAGCGCACCATACATGCACGATGGGCGATTTTCGACACTCAGGGAAGTCATTGACTTTTATGCAGATGGCATTCAACCTCACCCAAACCTCAATCACAGGTTGTCCCCTGACGGATTTGGTCCCAACGGGCAAGCGCCGCTTCAGATGGAATTAACTGATGAGGAGCGGGATGCCTTGGTTGCCTTTTTACACACGTTGACCGACACAACAGACTTCACCTTATCCCCTTGGGGATCACCCTTCTAATGTTATTTAAGTGTTAAGTAATTACACCTGAGCAACCCTTGACACAGGTCAGTTGTTACACCGAGGCAAGATCTGAAACCTCATGCGTCTATTTTTCTTAGTGGGAGTGTGCTCATTGATGATTTCAATGGGTCATGCACAATACGGCTACATCGGTCTGGATGTAGAACCAGCAGATTCGGAACTCATCGAATCTCCTTTGTATCATGGTGAATTCAATGACATGTCCGGAGGCTACGCCGTTGGTGACACCGTTAGGAACTTCATTGCGTACGACCCCGATGGAAATCCCGTTGACCTGTACGAGAAGCTAGCTGGTGAGAAGCCCGTGATTGTCGCCAATGGCAGCATCACTTGTCCGAGGTTCCGTGACATTTTCAACCTCGACCTCAACTCTGGAGAATACACGGCAGTCAGGTCGTTCATTGCAGAACAAGAGGATGCTTTCGAGTGGATTTTCATCTACGGAATCGAGGCTCATCCAACGGCAGGAGACTGCCCTTCCAATTGCCCTCCCGTGGTAACAACGGACACCGCTGTTGTTCAAGCGACACACTATGGAGAACGCAGGTTCGCGGTGGACAATTGGCTCGGCGCCACCCACTTTGACTTCCCATTTAACATGTACGCTGATCATCCCAGCAACGCTGTGTACAACACATTCTTTGAACGCCCGAGCGGATGGCTAGCCCTGAACTGCGATGGAACAGTCGCTCGCCGGGGAGATTGGCTGCTCTTTTCTCTCCTAAACCCGGAGATTCAAGCGGATTTGGTGGCCTGGGGAAGTGGCTTCTCGAGTTGCGAAATCGACTGGGAGAACCCCGTCATTGAAGAAGAAGAAGACGACGTCGTTCTTCCTCCGCTGAATGATTTAGGACAAGAGCAATGGGTAGGCATCGCCAGTGAACAGGCTGCTCAGGCGGCCATGTACCCCAATCCTGCGAATCAATTGGTCGTGATTGAATTGGAGCGGGTGTCGACCGTCACGTTCCGTGACCAAACAGGCAGGGAATGCCGCAGGGTTTTGGGATACCAGGGCCTGAATTCAATGGATGTTTCGGACCTCCCATCTGGCCTGTATTTCGTTGAAATGGAAGACAAGTTCTTGCGCTACAGCC
>DAISXU010000214.1:0-2965 GCA_036825655.1 Flavobacteriales bacterium
AAAGAGGTCAGCATGGTAACACCGGCACTGGGTCCATCTTTGGGAGTGGCGCCTTCAGGCACGTGGATGTGAATGTTATGCTTCTCAAACACGTCGGATTCGAGGCCCAAGGCAGGAGCATGCGCTTTGATGAATGACAAGGCAATGCTGGCACTTTCCTTCATGACCTGACCGAGGTTTCCTGTCAGTTGCATTTGACCTTTACCAGGCGCAAGTTGCGATTCAATGAAGAGGATTTTGCCACCGTTGGAGGTCCATGCCAAACCCGTGACCACTCCAGGAACGTCATTGCCTGCATACCGCGTTGCGCTGTGCGAAGGCCCCAAAATCTCTTTGAGTACATCGGCCTTAACCTCGACTTCAAACGACTCATTCATGGCGATTTGACGAGCCCTGTTTCGGACAATTTTACCCAGGCGCTTGTCCAGGCCTCTGACACCTGATTCGTTGGTGTACTGATCGACGATGGCCTCAATGGTTTTTTTCAAAACCTTGATGTCCTTGGAAGTGAAGCCGGCCTCTTTGATTTGCTTGGTAAGTAAGTGCCTCTTGGCAATCTCGACCTTTTCCTCCAATGTGTAACCGCTGACGTGAATGATCTCCATGCGGTCGCGCAAAGCCGGTTGGATGCTGCTGAGGGAATTGCATGTTGCGATGAACATCACATGACTCAGGTCGTAATCGATGTCGAGGTAGTTGTCGTGGAACGTGCTGTTTTGTTCGGGGTCCAACACTTCAAGCATGGCCGAAGATGGATCGCCATGGGCATCCCGGCTCAATTTGTCAATTTCATCCAAAACAAAAAGTGGATTGGAGGTGCCGGCCTTCTTCAAGTTCTGAAGAATCCTGCCTGGCATCGCACCGATGTAGGTCCTTCTGTGCCCTCGGATTTCGGCTTCATCACGCAAGCCACCTAAGCTCATGCGAACGTACTCACGTCCCAAAGCCTTGGCTATGCTTTTTCCAAGTGAGGTTTTACCCACTCCTGGAGGGCCGTACAGGCATAAGATGGGTGCCTTCAGGTTGCCTTTCAATTTCAAAACGGCCAGGTGCTCAATGATGCGTTCCTTCACTTTGTCCAGGCCCCAGTGATCCTCATCGAGCACATCCTGAGCATGATGCAGTTCAAAGTTGTCTTTTGATCGAGCATTCCAGGGGAGGTCAAGCAGCAGATCTAAGTAATTGGCTTGAACGCTGTATTCGGCAGATTGCGAATTGATTCGTTCCAGCTTCGACAATTCTTTGTCAAAGGTCTCCTTGGCGTGTGCTGGCCAATCCATTTGGTCTGCACGCGCCCGCTTTTCAGCAATCTCAAGGGCCTGAGGGTTATTGCCGAGCTCTTCTTGGATTTGCTTGAGTTGCTGATTCAGGAAATACTCCCGTTGCTGTTGGTCCAGTTCGCCTTTGACTTTCGTCGCAATGTCACGCTTCAGCGAGAGCATTTGGCGCTCCTTGTGCAGCAATTCCAACACCCTGTTAGCCCTTGCCTTGATGCCTTCTACCTCTAAAAGTCGTTGCTTTTCTTCCACCGGGGCATTCATGTTCGAACTCGTGAAGTTCACCAAGAAGCTCAGGCTGTCGATGCTCTTGATGGCAAAACCCGCTTCTGAAGGAATGTTAGGGCTGAGCTGGATAATCTCCAAGGCCAATTCCTTCAAGCTCTCCATCAGCGCTGTGTGCTGGGCATCTTTGGGGGGGAGTTGCTCAGCATCGTATTCAGTTACCCTGGCCTTCAGGTAAGGCTCTTCTTGCACCAATTCTGTCCAATGAAACCGCTTAAGCCCTTGAAGGATGACCGTATTTGTCCCGTCTGGCATGCGAAGCATTTTAAGGACTCGAGCGACCGTTCCCACTTGGTTTAAATCATCTGCACTCGGCACTTCGATTTCATCGTTTTTTTGAGCGACCACACCGATGGTCGAACCGGAAGAATGCGCTTCCTTCACCAGGCGAATGGAACGGTCTCTCCCGACGGTAATGGGAATGACCACGCCAGGAAAGAGCACCGTGTTTCGGAGAGATAGCAAGGGGAGTGCCTCAGGAACTTCTTCCCGGTGCATCGCTTCCTCATCCTCGGATGAAATCAGTGGAATAAAATCGTGGTCGTGTTCCTCGTTCAACAGCCACATGCCTTCTTCGGCCCTGTCGGTTTCTTGCATGATGTAAAGTTCGGGCCTTTTCTAAGCAATAGCTATGCCATTTGGTAGGATTCATTCATAACGCGACAAAGCGTCGATTCGTCTGCACAAAACGCGCCAATCTGTCAGCGATTGTAATTCCCGTGCAATTGAATCATGCGGTTTCGCAATGAATCTGAGAGGGAAACGTCCCGTCGAGCCATGACGGCTTCTGCAGTTTTTAGGAACTGGTCGAGGCCATGGAGTTCAAATCCTCCTGACCCTCCCCAAGAAAAAGAGGGGATGTGTTTTGGAGGGAATCCAGATCCAAAGAGTTGTGCGCCTGTGCCCACTGTGGTGCCAGTATTGAACATGAAGCTGATTCCACATTTGGAATGGTCGCCCATGAGCAGGCCACAAAACTGCAATTCTGTTTCGATGAATTGACCATCCCGTTGATTCCACAGCCTGATGCGACTGTAATTGGACTTCAAGTTGGAACTGTTCGTTCCAGCCCCCAAATTGCACCAAGAGCCAAGCACGGAATTGCCAAGAAAACCATCATGACCTTTGTTGCTGTAGTCGTGAATCACCACATTGCTCAGTTCGCCTCCTAAGCGGCAGTGTCTGCCAATCGCGCTGGGCCCAGAAATTCGGCAAGCCATTTTGACTTGGGTGTGGGGGCCAATCATCAAGGGGCCACGCAGGTGCGACCCTTCTTGAATCTCAACGCCTTCGCCCAAAAGGATGGGGCCTGATTCGGTATTGAACGTGCAGGCATGTGCTTTGACCGTAGGGTGCACAAGAAGTGAATCTGAATGGCCCAGGATCACCACGTGATTTGGCCA
>DAISXU010000215.1:0-2953 GCA_036825655.1 Flavobacteriales bacterium
CAAGCATTACCGATTTGCCCGTGGTTCGCGTGTCTTGTGGGTCGACACTTCGGACATAGATTTTGTAGCGCGTCCGGAGGAAGCCGCTCAGTTGGCCGATCTGATTTTAAAACCTCGTAAGCCTGGTGTGTACGAATTGAAGCCCTGATTAACTTGGGGGCATGAGAAGGAAAGATTTTTTGCATGCCAGTGGTGCGCTGGGATTGGGGGGCTTGTTGAATGCTTGTGGATTGGGAGGCCGACAGCCTGGTGATAGCCAAAATGTGAACCTGAAGAACATCGATGGCAGTGCCTTCGACCTATCGGGTGACCCGTTGCCTCAAGTGCGCATCGCCGTCATTGGACTAGGAAACCGCGGTCAAGGGTTGCTGGACATGCTGGCATGGCTCGTCCAAGAAGGGCATGCTCAGGTCACCGCACTAGCGGACATCAACTCCAAGAAAGTGGATCGTGCCTTGGAACAGGTGGCTCAGTTTCAATCTGCCCATGCGCCTGCCGCTTTCACTGGTTCTGACGCGGCTTGGAAGGAAGCCCTTCGACCTGAAGTGGCCGATCTCGCGCTGATCTGCACCCCATGGGAATGGCACACGCCCATGTCGCTGTATGCCATGCGCCAAGGATTGCACGCAGCAAGTGAGGTCCCCATCGCGTGCACAGCGGAGGAAGCTGTGGAACTCGTCCGCACAGCAGAAGCGACAAAACGGCATTGCATCATGCTCGAAAACTGCTGCTACAACGGAGAGGAATTGGGGCTGCTGCGCATGATTGAGGAAGGAGTTTTTGGCACCCTCACTCATGCCGAATGCGCCTACCTCCATGACTTGCGCCAACTCATGATAGATCCCACGTACTACGAAGACCGGTGGCGGCTTAAGCATCACTTGCGCAGGGATGGCAACCTCTACACCACCCACGGGTTGGGGCCAGTTTGTATGTATTTTGATGTATTGCGCGGGGATACCCTGACTCACTTGGTTTCGATGAGTTCTCGCGAAGCAGCCTTGAGCGAGGCGTTGGCGGGGTCTGACGACCCTGCCTTGCAGGCCATGGCGACGCAAGTTCGATGCGGGGATGTCAACACCACCTTGATCAAGACGGCCGAAGGGAAGTCGATCCTTTTGCAATTTGACACCCACATCGGCAGGCCATACAATCGGCTCAACAAAGTATTGGGTTCGCGGGCCGTGCATTACGGTTACCCTTCAAGGCTCTACTTGGATCATGGGCCGACTTGGGATTGGCACGGATGGTTAGAAGAGGGCGAATCCGCTGAAATGCGGGACCGGTATGCTCACCCGCTTTGGACGAGGCTTCAAGCGCTGGCCGCACAGCACCATCAAGGCCATGGCGGAATGGACTTTGTGATGATGTACCGCCTGATTCGTTGCCTGAATTTGGGAATCCCGCTGGATTTGAATGTATACGACGGGGCTTTGTGGTCCATGGTGGGAGCACTTTCGGAGCAGTCCGTGGGAGCGGGATCGACGCGAGTGGACATCCCGGATTTGACGGCCGGACGATGGAAAATGCGTCAGTCTCACCCTGTTGGGCGGGACCTCGGCTGAGCAATCTCGCACTGCCTGTATGTCCCCAGTCCACTTTGGTTTGAAGACATACACCGATGGTAACGGAATTTTCATTACTCGATTTTACTTCAAACGTAAAAAGTAATTCCTTTTTGGTCCTGGAAATCCCTCGACTTGCACCACCCCTGGTTTCGAATAATCGCGGTAAAATCCGGAGAGGTGACAATGTGGGGCGCTTTAATCATGCGCTTGATTAGACTCGGCTTCACTGGACCAAAAGCCGCCACCCAGTTGCATGCTTAACGCTTCTGAGAATGTACGTCCCAGCGGTCAGAAATTCAGGCAAGGCAACACCATTGCCAGCGGACACCGGGGTTGACCACACTCGGGTACCAAGAACAGAATACAACTCGCAGGGATTTGCCACACATGGCGCTGGGAGGTGAACCACACCGCCTCGCATCAAGGGGTTAGGAAACGGGGCGGCCACATGTCCGTCAACACTTGCCTGGCCCAAGACGGGATCAAGCCAACGTGATGCTGCAAGGGACGTTGCTCCAGACTGTTGTCGCTGGCCAACTGTTATCCAGCGGGCCCAATCACCATGGTACGTCGTTTTGATGTTTGTCCAGTTACCTGGATCAATTGCTGGGGTCAACGCCGCCTCGGACATTTCATAGGGGTCAACGACTCGTGGCTCCTCAGCATCATAAAAACCAACACTCGTCTCCGCTCCTTCGTGGTACCCATCGGTATGAACGGAGACCACTCCATCTAAGGACTCCCAATTCAATAATTCCCCCGACTGGGCATCCATCACCAACTGATGCCAACCCGGATTGAGTTCTCCCCCACTGTGACTCTGAATCTGAAGGTACAGCTGGCCATCAATCAAAATTGCATCGGCGACCCAATGATTGACGCCGGGATTCAAGTTGATGTGAATCCAACCTGACTCGCCGAATGCCTCATCCAACGATCCATCAGGTGAGTGCTTTGCAACGAGTACCTCGTAATGTGCTGCATTTGAGTACGCCCCTGCGGCAATCCAACCTCCCTCGGCCGAAGGAACTGCACAATAATAAGCGCCTCCTACCTCATGCCGCTGATGCGCTGGTCGCATGCCCAACGTGTCCATTGTGGCCTCGTTTCCGACATCGAAAACCACGGATGTGACGCCGTGGTCTGAAGACACTTCGACCAGCACTGGCAATTCACGATGAAAGCAGCACGGGTCCAACACATAGCCCATTGCTGCGCCCCACACATCGGCAGAGGGCGAAACATCCCAGCCCAGCATGGCTTGAAATGGGCTTCCGAAATTGACATAGACAGCGTTGCCAGTATCAAGTACACTCCCCACTTCAATGGGCCATAATGCCCAATCGCTCTCCAAACCCATCTCGTTTTGTTGCTGACTTCCAATT
>DAISXU010000216.1:0-2949 GCA_036825655.1 Flavobacteriales bacterium
ATTGAGAGAGCTGATTGGCACCCATGAAGTGCAGGTGCAACTCGATGCACCGCAAGCAAGGGTGACGTTTGCTGATGAAACTCTCCCGCTCGAAGCGTTACAGAGTGCCTTGTCTGAAACTGGATTTTCCATCCGCCCCGTCAACTCCATCGCTGATGAACGGCTTGGAGACCTGCCCGTTGTTTGGGTCACCGGAGCGAGCAGTGGAATTGGCCGCGCAACAGCAATTGAATTCGCCAAACGAGGGAACCGGGTTATTCTTTCCTCTCGCAGATTGGATGCGCTCCATTCAGTCATCGAATCTGCACCAGTGGATTTGCGAGCGAACATGAGTGCCCTGGTGGTGGACCTTGCGGATTCAAGTTCAATGAAAGATCGCGTTGAGGAAGCAATCACTGCCTTCAATCGCATCGATGTAGTAGTCCATTGCGGAGGAATCAGCCAACGTTCTCTTGCTCGAGACACCTCTTTGGAAGTGGATCGGCGCGTCATGGAAATCGATTATTTCGGAACCATCGCTCTGACCAAAGCTGTATTGCCCCATTTTTTAAATCAAAAGGCAGGCCAATTTGTAGTTGTGACGAGCTTGATGGGGTTGTTTTCCTCTCCCCTTCGCTCTGGCTATTGCGGAGCCAAGCACGCCTTGCACGGATTCTTTGAAGCCCTTCGCGCAGAAGTGCATGAGGATGGCATTGGAATCACCATGGTTTGTCCTGGATTCATCCACACTGACATCTCCAGAAATGCAGTGGTTGGCGACGGTTCCAAACAAGGCACGATGGACGAAAAGACTGGCCAAGGCATTTCTCCTGAAGCTTGTGCCCGTCAACTCGTTCGGGCTACTGAAAAGAGGAAAGCGCAAGTCTTGATTGGGAGGTCTGAGCTACTCGGCGCCTACCTCAAGCGATTTTTTCCCCGCCTACTTCGGCGCATTGTTCGCCGTGCTGCGGTTACCTAAGCAACGTATTCTCGGCCTTCAACATCGAGCACACGCGTTCGCTTTTTCAAGGTTCTGAGTAGGAGGAAGACCGCTGCTGCACCTGCAGTAAGGAAAACCCAATGATCCGAAATCCACTGGTTGTGTATGGCTTCATCTTCTGAGGCCAAGCAGTGAATTCCATCGATCAAGGCGAAGCTGACAAACACAGCGAAAAAACCGTTATACTCTCGTTTCAGGACATTGCGCATGGAGAAGGAAACCGATGGCTTTACCCAACCCCTGAACTGTGGAATGAAAGCAGGAGTCTTCATGGACCACCGCACATAATCCGCATCGAATTTCCTTCTTAAAAAGGCCTCTTCAGCGAACATAATCCGCTCGTAGTACACCCAAAACAACAAACTAACTACCAAGGTAAACCATTGGTTTCCAACAAAAAGAACGATCCCAATCCACATGAAGTAATTCCCAACATAAAGTGGATGACGCACCATGCCATAAATCCCTCGTGTATTGAGCGATTCTGCTACTTGCCCCTCGCTCGTGTTGCGACCTGACGTCCCCCGCGGCGTAAAACCGATGGTCAAAGCTCGGATGAACAGTCCGAAGAAGCTGACGCCCAAGCAAAACAACCACCAACCTGCCACCTGAAAACCTGGACTCCATCCATCTGGCAACCAGTAAGCAACCGGGACAGCTAATCCATACAACGCCAACGGTAGAAAGCTCCTCCACCTGAAAAGCCAATTCCCGCTTGATTCCATTGATTCAATTAACGCCATCGATTTCGTATTGAGGTTGATTCCACTTCTTAATCGCTTCATTCCCTGAGAGTCCGTCTGTGATTTCGACTTCGAGTCCGTCCGACAATCCCAATTGCACGTCCACCCGGTCATAGACATCAGGTTCCGTTTCAACTTCCACAAAAGCTTGCCTTCCATCAAATTGAACCAATGACTCGTTCAGTTTGAGAACCCCTAAGCGTTGAGAAAGCACCACCTCTGCTGTAGCCGAATACCCGGCGCGCAAAAACTGACCGGCCTTCATTTGGACTGCAGCCTTAACCTCAAATTGAATGGCCCCTCCCTCCTTCACTCCCTTGGGACTGATGTACTCCAGTGTAGCTGAGTAATCCACTCCTTCCAATGCTCCAATGGTCAAAATGAGTTCCATTCCAGGCTTCAACTTCTCCACCTCGCTTTCATCAATCTTCCCTACAAACAGGAGGTCCTTCATGTCAGCAACGCTCGCTATGGTTGTTCCTTCATTGAAATTATTGGCCTCAATGACGCTGTTGCCTTCCCGAACGGGAACGTCGAGCACCATGCCCGAAATGGTGGAGGTAATCAACGTATTCGACGCTCGGCCCGAACGCGAGGCAACCCCGTCTTGGATGATCCGAAGGTTGTCTTCAGCGGCCAAAACTTCCTCCTCCGCTTGCCGCTTGGCCGTCTCAAATGGCTGAAAGGCCGCTTGAGACAGCACCCCATCCTTTAGCAGGGCGGCATTGCGATCGAAACTCATGTTGGCATCCTCAAGTGCGATGCGCGCACGCTGCAACCGAGCCTCTGCCGCTGACAAGGCCCCCATGTTGGGAACCACCATCACTTCAGCCAAAACATCTCCTGCTCGAACCGTGTCACCCGCTTCAATCCGAACAGACCGTACAATGCCTGAAATCTGTGGCTTGATCAAAATTTCCTGACGCGGTTGAATGCTACCCGACGCCATGGTCTTCAGTCGGATGTCACCAACTTCTGGGGAAGCCGTATCAAAAAATGCCTGAGGCGCTTCTTCTTTGGCCTTTAAGAAAAATAGCGTGTAAGCGCCACTCACCAGGATGAGCAATGAAAACACGACCAAAAATATGATTCTTCCTTTTTTCATTCCGTTCGAATTGCCTCTACGGGCCGGATGGAAACCGCCCGCAAAGCTGGTAAAATTCCTGCAAACACCCCCATAATTAACAACACCAATAGCGCCGTTAACACCACTTCCAGCGAAACCTC
>DAISXU010000217.1:0-2930 GCA_036825655.1 Flavobacteriales bacterium
AGCGGCGCATACTGCTAATGCTGAGGACATCGACACGATTCGTTCGTTACGCGACATCTATGCGAAGACAGGACAGGATGATTTGATGCTGAAAATGAGCGGCCTTCTGAAATAGTGTTTTCCTTAATTTCAAATCATCAAAAAGGGGACTCGTTTGAGTCCCTTTTTTTATGCCTGCTCTATCACTCCCAGGCTATTTAACATAATATTTATTATCATTCAATAGAGCAGATCGGTTCAAAACCACAAGCGACTTAGGTAGAACACAAAAACGGACCACCTTTTCGGATGGTCCGTTTTCCATGAATCAAACTAAGCTTTATCATTCTACGATCAGACGCTGCTGAGAAAAGCCGAGCGTCCGGTGCACCGTTGAAATCGTATACAAGCCAGGCGACCAATTCGAAACATCAATTGATTCTGATGCTGTGCGCAAAACGAAACGATCAATCAACTTTCCTGAAGCATCAAATACACGGACATCTGAACCCAACCAATCCTGTGCATCCATGTATATAGCAGTTGTCGCAGGATTCGGATAAACGGATGGCCCTTCAGCATCAAGGATCGATCCAACGGCAGAAATCTCCGTACAAAAAACAGACTGATCGAATTCTTCAAATTCGCCGCCAGAATCAACTTCATCGCCGTTTTCATCCAATATTGTCCATGCGCCTTCACCGTATTCGCAGCACAACCCATCTCCGTAGCTGTCGGATATTTCAAAAATGTAACAACCATCCGTCAAACAAAAGTCTACGACAACTTCAGTGCCGTCCAAATCATCTTCATAAGGTCCACCTGAAAATAGCACTTGGCCCAATTCTTTCAACTCCCAAGTGACTTCACTTCCATAATCGTCCAAAATGATGACCAATTCGTAGTCAATTGTAGGACCCAATGATGTCACAAAACTCACGTTTGCGGCATTATTGAACTCATTCTCGTCAGATACTCCATTGGGATTGATGACTTGAATGTCCAATGTGTTTTCGCCATCAACAACGATGAATTCTGGCAAAGCCAATGTTTCTGATTCAAATTGAGCCAGTGATCCTGTCCAATCGATGGATTCGCTTGGTGCTCCGTTGTAAGTGTATGTAATGGTGGCAGAAACCAAATCATTCAACCCAGAATTGCTCAAAAGCACACTGGGTGTAAATGGCTCTGCGCCACATGAAAAATCTGTCGGAATCCCTGTTACTTGGATGCCTGCATCATCATTGTATGCGATAGCCCCTTCGGGCCAACCATCCACCACTAGTGCTCCTGAATTTGACGGATCCAACCAGTCCCGCAGTCGCGTTGCAGCAGAATTGCCATCCCAACTCACATCGAATCTTCCATACCAATCGGGCTCGCCATTGTTGACGCTGCCCGAACACGCTGCTGTTCCGCCATACAGCTGACCCACTATCCGATGATTTTCGTCGTAAAGCGGAGATCCCGAAGAGCCCGGCTCGGTGACACCTTCCTCCCATTCACTGATGTACCAAACTGCCGCACCGCCAACGTTTTGGATAGACGGAGCGTCCTCGTCGAAGCAAATCTTCTTGACGTCACCACTGGGATGGTGAATGCCGGTGAGGTTCGCCGGGGACACTCCTGTTGCGTCCCAACCGGAGTATTGAACGTTGTATGAAGCTGGAGGCGTATCGCTCAATTCAATCAAAGCAAAATCACTTCCTGCGTTGCTAGCTTTCAATGTACCACCTGAAATCACATCCGATGCAGGAGCATTGTTGGTGTTGCCCGTGCATCCCTCAATTTCGTGGTTGAAGATGTATGTCCAGTTGTTGGGATTGCCCAAGCAGTGGTTAGCTGTGAGGAAATACGGCGTGCCATCTTGCGCTGTGTTGTTGACCAAAGCGCCCGTGCAAACGGCAAAATTGCCCTGGATGATTAACGCAACGCTTCTGCTTTCCACCGACCAAGGTGCTCCCTCTGGACAATTGACGTTGATGTTGCAGTTTCCAGAATTGCCGTAAGGTCCCCGCTCCTCTAGACTCTGAGCGTATCGGTGAATGCTCCGATAGCTGTGCACCACTTTTCCGATGTGCAGATCCGCTTGGAAGTCAACCACAAGGGGTTCGCGGTATTCAATAATCACAGAAGTCCCCATGGTCTGGCCAATGGCCAATGTACCCCAATCTTTGTTGTTGCGATGATCAAAACTTCCAATAAAGTCTGTCCGTTCTGCATTCCAGACGAACAAATGTCCCCCTTTCGGCAACCTAAACTCATCAAAGAAAAAGCTAATCCCCAATGCATCGCTTGCGTCAAATCGCATTCTCCAAACGCGTTCATTTCCCTCTATCGTCCAAAGACCTTCGAGCGAAGGGTCAACATTCACTTCGAACTCAACTCCGAAACGCCAAGGTGCCTCTTTGTACTGATCTGTCACAGCGTCTTGCGCATCCAACAATTCACGATCAATATCGGGAAGTCGAAGCGCAGGAATGGTCGCTATGTCAATCTGCCACTCCGGTTGCCCCCCATGATTGATTTGCCCCACAACACCGGGCATCAAAGCCAAACCGACCATGAAAGCGACTACACGATAAAAAACATTGGAAAATGCACGAAGGAAATCTGAGGAACGAATGAACATGATTGAGAATGGATTTGGGTTCAATTGGTTGTCAATGAAAATAACCTTAATGGGTTTCTAAATGTTGCTTGCGATGTAAATTTCATTCATAATCACCTTGTATTTGACAGCGCTGTGAATGGGCTAAGCAATTCAATTCAACATGATTACAGAGCATGTTGTCCCAAATAAAACACAGCGGTTCCCTCACTGCGGCCTCCCCTGCCAAGAATCTGCGGACAAAGTGAAACAAATTGATTTGTTTCACGTAAATTTGCGCGGACTTTGGAGGTTTGGCAGAGTTGGTCGATCGCACCGGTCTTGAAAACCGGCGTACCGC
>DAISXU010000218.1:0-2893 GCA_036825655.1 Flavobacteriales bacterium
GCCGTTCATCCTGATTCCCCTCAAACAAAATTCGATAAAGGCTCATGCGCGAGATGGAAGGTTCGCCGCGAAGGAAGGTGATGCTCGGAGAGGGGATGTCGGATAACAAGTTCGTAACACTGACTGAATTAGAGTTCAAGAGGAGGGCGTCCATTAAAATGCAATAGGCAAACTCCCTCAATTGGGGATTGATGAACAATGTAAAGTGGTTTTTCAATTCTTGCTTAATCGAATTCAATTTGGCCTCCTTGACTTCGGGTGCTTTTGATAAGAGCAACTCCATGCACATGAAACGAATTCTCGCCAAAATACCAAGTTTTGAAAAGTCTTTTTTAATTAAATTGAATGGTTTAGATTTTACGTACTTTTTGAATTGAGTCAATCCTTCCGCATTGTCCATCAAAAACGACTGAAAGGCGCGGATTGAAAGGTTGAATAGCAGGGATTCCTTGAGCGCCAATGCTGTGGCTCCTTTTTGGTTCACCAGCTCTTGGTTCATGGCCTCAAATTGCAAGCTGAGAACATCCAAATACCCTTTTTGAGGAGAATTTAAGTCCACGAAGGTTTCAGAATAGTAAGTTCGGAATTGCGCTGTCAAAAAAAGCCTGCGTTTCCATTCGGAACTTAGCGACTGGCGATCTTGAGAGAGGACGTGTGCTAGGGCATGACCGATGATAACCTGGTCTAGTCCGGTGGACCAATGCCCAATGGGCAGCGCAGTGAACCAATCTTCAAATCCCTGTGTCTCTCGATGAAATTCCTGAACTACGAACGAGTAGAGCGCTGACTCCTGGAGTTCATTTTTCCCTACACCATTGATGCGGATGTCACCTTGTTCATTTGTGCGATTTACAACATCCAGAAAGGCCAATACAGCAGCAATTGAATAATTGGAAGCAGCCACCTTTTGGGCCACAGGGTTGAGCATCCGATACAAGGTGCTTGCCGAAACTTTCATTCCCGTGAAAAATCGAATTTCTTTTGAAAGTTGCGCGCAATCCGCAATGGAACCTGAGTGAAGGCCTATGGCTTCCAGGCAATCCCAAACCTCTCGTTCCATGTTTCGGTGTTTCCTCATCAGCTCAAACAAAATGGGTGCACACGCAAGTTGAATCTTTAAATCTCATTCAAGCTCGGCAGGTTGTTTGATCCCATGGTTAAGACGAGGTGCTTGTTGCCGGAAGTGAATAGCGCGCTTGTTACTTTATCACCTTTTTGGCTAAGCGTTCGCATCGAAACCGTGGTCAAATCGATGGAGGCCAATTCACATTGAAACCTGATCCAAGGGCTATTCATGGCAGTGTCCTTCGAAATGGACTTATCTGAACGACAGGCTGCGACGATTAAAGTGGGTTTGTCGCTCAAAAATGTTCGCAGTTTGGCTTGATATGACTGAAGAAATTGAGATTCTTTTGAGGCAGTCAAGGCCTTCTTCTTATTCAACGTGGCGCTGTGAAAAGGAATGGTCTCAACGTTCACGAGTCCATTGCAGTCCAGGAGCAATGAAAAGTCCAAGCTCTTACGCAACCGCCTGCGCGCATTGGCTCCGCCTTCTTTGGCGAATTCGTCTGATTGGTAGATTGTACTCGAAACTTCAGAAAATGCTCGGTACGACCGGGGCACCTGCGTGCGATGTTGAAAAGCCATCGGGGCTCCAGGGTTGGTGAGCAGCATGTAGAGCGGTTTACTCCCTTGGCTCACAACCATGTAAGGCTCTGGTGCGTAATCCAAATCGAACAAGTCGGAATGGACACCATGCAGGTCCAGTTCTCCATCGAGCCATTCTTTGTGCATCTGCTCGCAGTAAGTATAAAACGGATCATTCATCGGGTGAAATATTCTAGATTCTATCATTGGCGTAGGCAATTCACCTGCGCTCCTTTGTGCGCTTTTTCTCGGATTTTGGAAGGTTGATCGGTCCAACGGAGGCCATTCTTCATTTCTGACTAAGGAGCCCAAGTCATGCTGCAAGCCGGTTAGTTTAATCAGAGCTTCAACCCCCTCAACTTCAGGGCATGTCGGTTTCCATTGCTCCACAAACCACGCGAGTTGATGAATTTGCTCGGATGTGACCCCGTCGATTTCGCAGAGTTGAAACAAGGAGAACAACAGGGTTCGAATGTTCGATCCCTCCAAGACTCCCTCGTTGAAATAATCAACGATGTTTGCGTGAACCAAATTCAAGAACTCGAAAGGGCTCTTGCTAGGCGTTCCATCCTCACACACATAGAGGTGGTCGTAGATGACATCAAAAAAGTACTCTGCCGATTCCGAAGTGAGTTTCGAGTAATGGAATGAGCGCCCGTCAACAAACAAATCCCATTTCCGGATTTCCTGATTCACAAACTTCATTTCGGCTTCCTGAGCAGCACGCTCTGCGAGGTTCCCGAAGAAAACATACATGGTCCCGAGGTCGTGCAGTATCGTCCAGTTCTCGGGCATCCGTACTTCTGTTCCAGACCACTTGCTAATCACTGGGCCGGCTGAAGCGGTTCCACTCCATTGGCCTGTCAATTGGCCGTTGTGAATCTGAAAAATCAGTTTGCCTTCTTCGTCTCCATTTTTCCAAATGCACTGGTACTGATCATCCGTTTTGGTGCCTTGAAAAGTTCCGTGATTTCCGTAGAGGCCATGGACGCTTAAAGAGCCATCCTCGAACAGTTGCAAGAGCCCAAAATTCCCTTTAAACTGGCGCAGTCCCACCTTCAGAAATCCAAACGAATACCAGAGTTCTTGAAGTTTTCTAGCAGTTGATCCGTCGACCCGGGAAACCACTGTTCTAAAGTGAAACTCAACCCCTCAAATTCCTCATAGGTAACGACATCATCTTGCGCTACGATGTTTTGAAACGCGGTGAGCAGGAAGTTCTTTTCGCCATCATCCAGTCCTACTT
>DAISXU010000219.1:0-2848 GCA_036825655.1 Flavobacteriales bacterium
GTGTCAAGGCGAAAATTTTCGCTTGGGCTGTAGGCATAGCGCTTAAATGGGAGCCCGATGGCCGAAATGGCGGCTTTTACGAATGGCAACTCGGATTGGCTCGGAAATTGGTGTTTAGTAAGGTGAAAGAGGCCTTGGGCTTGACTGGAATTGAAGCCGTGGCATGCGGAAGTGCAGCTTTGCAACCACGCCTTGCGCGTTTCTTCAATGCAGCTGGCATCCCCGTTTTTGAAGGATATGGCCTCACGGAAACCTCACCTGTCGTTTCGGTAAACACCCTCAATGGCCCCAACATGTTGCGCATTGGGAGCGTCGGAAAAGTGGTCGAAGGAGTAGAGGTTGATTTTGGCAGTGATGGAGAAATCCTTGTCCGAGGACACAACGTAATGATGGGGTACTACAAGGACGAAGAAAAAACAGCCGAAGTCATTCAAAATGGTTGGTTCCACACGGGTGACATCGGTGAATTCACTGACGAAGGCTTTTTGAAAATTACCGATCGAAAGAAGGAAATGTTCAAGACATCGGGAGGAAAGTACGTTTCTCCGCAATTGCTTGAAAACGCCCTCAAGGCCTCCTTGTTCATCGAACAAGTGATGGTGATTGGTGATGGCAAAAAACACCCTTCGGCCTTGGTTGTTCCGGATCCAGTGGCCATTGAAGAATGGTGCAAACGCCATGACCTCGCATTCCCTGGATTGGCAGAAATCGCCCATGCACCTCGAATCGTAGAACGCATCGAAAAAGATGTAAACCAACTCATGAGTGGATTTGCCAAGTGGGAACAGGTCAAAGTCATCCGTGTGCTCAGCGAGCCTTTCACCATAGAGGGGGGCGAATTGACGCCCACCCTGAAGTTGAAGCGCAAGCCCATCTTGGCGAAGTACCAAGACGTGATTGAAGCCATTTACAATTGATGGAAGTCTTTGGTGCGGGAAACCCACTGGTCGATGCAGATGTAGCAGTGCTGTTGGCGTTGAATGGCGCATGGCCTGGAGGAGATGCCCTGATGTGGTGGATTTCCCAAACTTGGACTTGGCTGCCGCTCTATGCATTGCTTTTGTGGGGATTGAAGACGCGATTCCAGACATGGAAAAGATGGAGCTGGGCCCTCGGTGCAATTGCCTTGAGCCTCGCGGGAACGGACATGGGGTCGGCACGAATTGCCAAACCCTTGGTGGAGCGACCACGCCCTTCCCATGAACCTGCCTTGGCTGCAGAGTTGCACCTCGTGACACCTGCTGGATGGGAGGGGCCATACCGCGGAGGGGCTTATGGATTTTTCTCGTCCCACGCAGCCAATCACATGGGAATTGCTGTTTTGGTTGGTTTGCTCCTCGGAGGAGGCCGGGTACTTTTGGGCCTTGTTTTTTGGGCCTTCCTGATCGGCTACAGCAGGATTTACTTGGGTGTTCACTACCCTGGTGACGTGCTCGCTGGGGCGCTTTGGGGAGCCGCTTGGGGTGGCCTTTGCTGGTGGATTTGGCAGCGCATTATGCCCCTAACAAGCCCTGTGAAATGAATGCACTGGCGGTTTTCCTTGGTGGAGGTTTGGGCAGTGTTGCACGCTATGGAATCGGATTGTTCACGGTACGATGGACCTCTACCTTTCCTTGGGGAACCTTGATGGCCAATGTCCTGGCCACGGTCCTGCTCGTCGGGATCACGAACTGGTTGGCTCCTCAGGCAGGTCACCTTTCTCGCCACCAACAAACTTGGCTGCTCTTCGCTACGACAGGGTTCTGTGGCGCCTTTTCCACCTTTTCCACCTTTTCTCAGGAAACCATTCAGCTTTGGGCGTCAGGAGCACCACTTGCTGCCGCAGCCAACATAGCAATTAGCGTGGGAGGTTGCCTGGCCATTGGTTGGCTGATTTGGAGGTCCATGAATGCCTGAACGAGCAAGGTTCCCTCCCTATCTTCGGGCCATGGAACGGATTATTTTGAGTTGTGCACTCGGGGTGTTTATGCTTTGCGGAAATGGGCCGGCCATGGGGCAGAATGCGCCTTTGGATTTGGGGGCGAGGCCAGCCCTAGTGGTGGGCATTACGGTAGACCAAATGCGCGCAGACTACCTCTACAGGTACTGGAATGATTTTGGCGAGGGCGGATTCAAACGCATCGCTCAACACGGATTTGTTTGTGGTGATCACCACTTCGGTTACGCACCCACCTACACCGGGCCAGGTCATGCCTCCATCTTCACAGGAACCACACCAGCCTACCACGGAATCATCGCCAATGACTGGTACGACCGGGCATCCGGAGGGAGTGTCTACTGTGCCAGCGACACTTCAGTCCGGGCTGTGGGAGCGGATGATCCCAATCAACCCGCTGGATTCATGTCGCCGCATAGGCTTCAAGTTACCACCTTGGGAGACGAGTTAAAGTTGGCCACAGGAGGGCAATCCAAAGTCATAGGAATCAGCATGAAGGACCGAGGTGCCATCCTGCCAGCAGGACACAGCGCTGACGGTGCATTTTGGTTCCACGGAAAAAACGAGGGCAAGTTCATCAGCAGCACCTACTACTTCGATGAGCTACCTGATTGGGCCGCACGATTCAATAGGAAAAGCCCCGTTGACCAGTACATGAAAGCAGGTTGGAATCGGCTCCTTGATGAAACAGCTTACGATGAATCCCAACCGGACAACAACCCCTACGAGTCTCCTTATCGCGGAACCACTCGCCCCACCTTCCCCTACGACTTTCGAGACTTGTCTGAAGCAAATGGCGGGTATGATTTGCTCAAAGGAAGTCCTGCTGGGAACCAACTCCTTGTCGACTTTGCTTTAGCTGCCATGGAGGGCGAACAACTCGGCACAGACGATGCTACTGACTTGTTGGCC
>DAISXU010000220.1:0-2846 GCA_036825655.1 Flavobacteriales bacterium
CGGGGAGACCGTCGCAATCAAAATCGCGGAGCAAGGCCCAATGGCGCATTTCTGGCCATCCTTGGGACCAATTGGGGCGTTCGATCCATTCTGAATTTTCACGTTCAAAAACGAGAATCCGGCTTCCGTCTCGATCGAACATGAATAGATCCTCATCTCCATCCCCATCCATGTCGATAGGCGACCACTGAGGTGCACGCAATCCCCCCGCGAAGGGATGAGGCATTTCTTCTCCTTGCAACGACACTTGGGCACCCGTTTGCAGCGACCAGTTCCATGGGATTTGGGCTTGGGTTGTGCCCGTCAAGGCCACGCAGCAGAAAACCAGAGCTACGGAAATTGTGGATTTGATTTTTCGGCAAAATGGCTTCATGCTGATCGCGTGGTTCTGTTCCTTGTAATCTACCTGTGTCGTATGAAAAAAGTGACTGAGGCTCACATGTGGGCAATATGGGCCTCTGCTGTTGATTTCTTTGAAGCAAATATCGTGCAGAACGGGAATACCGAAAGATAGGTTTGCAGCATGCGCTTTTTAAACAAGGAAAATGAAACTTGGGTTGCATTTGGCGTTTCTGCTGTGGCCTTGTCGATTGCCCTCGCGGCATACGGCCGGCACGCGATGGTGGATCCGATTTTGCAAATGCGCTGGTCGATTGCCATTGACTACATGAGACAAATGGGGTTTGGTTTGCTCATTTTGGTTTTGATGCGAAGCGTTTGGCTTGAGAACCAAAGGATCCCTTGGCCTGAGCGATTCCTTGTACTCGGGGTGCTCTTGTTTTCAGGTGTGCTGCTTCTTGAATCCATAGCCCCGGAGTGGGTGGAAGGCAATGCGCTGCGACTGGCTCCGCCGCTAGGTGGTATGTTGTTGATAATAAGTTGGTTGTGGTTTTTGATTCAGTTTATGCGACGCAAGAAAGCCGTGGAGCCAAGGATTTAATTACATTTGAAATGAGAAGTGCAATGAACAATTCTCCAATGAAACATTTAGGAAACACCCCCTTTGACGCCTCTTTGGAGGCAGTCAAACTGGAAGGAGTGGCGCGAGCCCACTGGAACCTTCCTCCCGCAAAATTGATTCTGCAAACCCTGCTTCGGGGAGAAGGCGTGCTCACCGACTCGGGAGCATTGGCCATATCCACGGGACAATTCACAGGACGCTCCCCCAAGGATCGGTTTTTAGTGAAGGATGATCAGACGGCTGAAACCGTCGACTGGGGGGAGATCAACCAACCTATGAACGCGGATCATTTCCAGCGTTTGCGCTTGGACATCACCCGGCATTTGGAGAGCAAAAGTGTTTTTGTTCGCGATGCGGCGGTAGGAGCAGATCCAACCACACAAATTCGCACACGCGTCATTACCGAGAAGGCTTGGGCCAACTTATTCGTGCACAACATGTTCATTCGCTTGGATGAGCAGGACGTTTTGGTACCGGCACCTGAATGGACGGTTATTTGTGCCCCCTCTTTTGAAGCAAACCCTGAAGTTCACGGATGCCGCCAAGGAAACGTGACCGCTGTAGATTTTACAGAAAAGATAATTTTGATTGCTGGCTCGGCTTATACAGGAGAAATCAAGAAGGGCATGTTTTCGGTCATGAATTTTGTGTTGCCAACGGTGCACGGAGTCATGCCGATGCATTGTTCTTCGAATGTGAATGCCAACGGTGATGTAGCGGTTTTCTTTGGCCTATCGGGCACAGGAAAAACAACGTTGAGTAGCGATGAAAACCGGAGCTTGATTGGAGATGATGAGCATGGATGGGGAGATGCGGGCATTTTCAATATGGAGGGAGGGTGTTATGCCAAGACCATAGATCTCGAGGCTTCCAAAGAACCTCAGATTCATCAAGCGATTCGGTTTGGCGCAATGCTCGAAAACATCGGATTCGCAGCGGATGGAATCACGCCGAACTACGAGGATTCGACAGTGACCCAGAACACGCGCGTGTCATACCCTTTGCACCACATACCGGGCGCTATCCCTGAAGGAAAGGGAGGCCACCCCAAGGATGTTTTCTTTCTCACGTGCGATGCTTTCGGCGTAATGCCCCCGATAAGTAGGCTTGAAAATGGCCAGGCGATGTACCACTTCTTGTGCGGATACACGGCCAAGGTGGCCGGCACAGAGGTGGGAGTAACGGAACCACAAGCCACATTTAGTGCATGCTTTGGAGCTCCATTTATGCCGCTTCCTCCTACAGAATATGCTGCCATGCTAGGAGAGCGGTTGGAAAAGCATGGTGTGCGCATTTGGCTGGTCAATACCGGTTGGAGCGGAGGAGGATATGGAGTGGGAGAGCGCTTGAAGTTGAAGTACACCCGCGCAATGATCCAAGCTGCGATGAAGGGCGATTTGGATCATGTGCCCTACCACAAAGACGATGTATTTGGCTTGAACTCGCCTACGGTTTGTCCAGGAGTTCCTGATGACTTATTGATTCCATCGAAGACTTGGTCGAATCGTGAGGAGTATGCAAAAGCGGCGTCCAAGCTGGCCGATCTCTTCTGTATCAATTTTGAAAAATTTGAAGCCATGGCGACGCCAGAAATGCTGGTAGGTGCCCCTGTAAGGCAGTGAGTTATCGTCTCGTCCAGACCGCTTAAATTTGCGCATGCGGTATTTTTTTGCTCCTGAAGTGCACCCGCTGCACGCGTTGGATTCGGAAGAATCAAAGCACATGGTTCGCGTTCTCCGAGCGGAAGTGGGTGATCAGTTCATTCTTGTCAATGGCAAGGGGGGGCGATACCACGGAACCTTAACACAAGTCGATAAAAGACAATGCCTGCTGGAAACCAAGCTCATGGAAGAGTCAATGGCTCCAGCCGCGCAACTGACTTTGG
>DAISXU010000221.1:0-2636 GCA_036825655.1 Flavobacteriales bacterium
GCATTCAATGCACTGGGGCAAGTACGAGTGGTAGCAGACTTCCAAGGCGTAGCCAATGGTATTTACCAATTGCAAATGCTTTCGGGTGAATCGCGTCATTCGGTGCAGTTGATCAAGCAATAATTCCAGAATTATTAGAGAAGGGAGGCATTGTGCCTCCCTTTTTTTTTGCCTGTGTTTTTGTAACCAGAGTTAGGAAACGCTCGTATCTGAAGTAATTCAATTCGAGTACTTATGAAATTAGGTTCCTATTTTTCGTTTTTGTTTTGCTCTCTCTTGGTTGTATTTCTGAGCCTTGTGCAGTCTTCATTGCATGGCCAAACCACCTTCGCTGTTGAGGAGTACATGGTCCATGGGGATGATTCGGGGATGCCTGAATTGTCTGGAATGACGACCTATCGTATCTACGTTGAGCTCGAAAATGAGATGGACTTTGTATCCGCGCTGTATGGCGGAGCCGATAATCCTTTTGTGATTCAATTGGATGAGCCAATGTTCAATACGCCTTTTGCTACGGGAGGAACTTCCGGTGGTGTGATCGCTGCATTAACTTCCTATTTCCCGGAAGTGGGGTTCGATAGTTGGTTGACGATTGGTTTGGAGAGTGCGCCATCTGTCCCGGGACAAATGGATGTTTCAGTCATTGAGAGTCCGGATCAACCATTTGTCGAGCATTTTGTAGCGGGTTCACCGAATGACGGATTGGGATTTGAGATCAGTGATGAGATGGGAGGGCTCTGGTTCATATTGAATGGAACAGCCAATGGCTTTGCCGGCGATGATTTGAGGGTTTTGGTGATGCAGATTACCACAGCATCCATTCCATCAGGAATCCTAAATGCACAAGTAGTACATGCCAACGGTGCAAATGATTCGGAACAGCTTCAGCAAGGATTTTTAGGCACAGAAGTTTGGGATCTGGTGCCACCTGCAGCGGTAGGCGGTTGCATGGATCCCGAAGCATGCAATTACGATGAATCAGCTACAGAAGATGACGGAACATGCGTCTACGAAGACTGCCAAGGATGCACGGATGTATGGGCTTGTAATTTCGATCCTCAGGTCGATTCGGACGATGGTTCATGTGAATACCTCACCTGCGTGGGTTGCACGGACTCGAATGCGTGCAATTACGATGAAAATGCGGTTTACAATGATGACTCGTGTGATTTCACAAGTTGCCTCAACCCTGGCTGCACCAATGCTTCGGCCTGCAATTATGATCCAGAAGCTGAGTTTGAAGATGGAACATGCGATTATAGCAGTTGCGTGGGTTGCACCGATGTGCAAGCGGATAATTATGATCCCGAAGCCACCCAGGACAATGGGGCTTGTGAATATTTAGGCTGTATAAATCCGATAGCTTGCAATTTTGACATGACCGCGAACGTTTCAGACGATTCGTGTGATTTCACGTCCTGCGTCGGTTGCATGAATTTGGATGCCTGTAATTATTCTCCCGACTTTACGATTTCCAACGCTTCTACCTGTGTTTTTGCAGCCGAATACTACGACTGCGGCGGAGTTTGCCTCAATGACATAGACTCGGACGGAACGTGTGATGAATTGGAGGTGATGGGATGCACCAATGCCATGGCCGATAATTATGATGCCGATGCGACTGAAGATGATGGTTCTTGTATTTTGCCTATTGCCGGCTGCATGAATCCATTCGCATGCAACTACAACCCTGAGGCGACACAAAGTGATTCATCATGTGACTTTGTTTCGTGCACGGGATGCGCAAATACAGCCGCGTGTAACTTTGACCCCGAAGCTACGGTTGCGGACAATGGAAGCTGTGTTTTTCCTGATCATGCCCTTGATTGCAATGGTGACTGCCTGAACGATAATGATTTTGATGGCGTTTGCAACGAGTTTGAGATTTTGGGTTGTACCGATATGCTGGCCTCGAATTTTTTCTATTTGGCTACTGAAAATGATGGTTCTTGCAATTACCCGGCGGTGTGTAATGATGCCGAGGCTTGTAATTACACGGCATACGAAGGGTACTGTATTTCGATTGAAGAATATGCGGTCCATGAGGGCATGGTCGGAGATTCGGACTTGACGGGCTACACGACATACCGAATCTATGCGCTCTGCGAGAATGAATCTGATTTTGTCAGCGCTGTTGCGGGGGACGAAGACTTCGCAACCAATATTTACACCAGCACTTCATTTTTTCAACATCCTACCGGTTCGGTATTGGCCGAATCGAGCAATCCACTCATTTTCCCTTTGATTCCAGATGCGGAATTTGATTCTTGGGTTACGATAGGGTTGGATGGCCCAGTATCCAGTGGGTCTCAGGGGGTAGGGGTGAGTGTTCTGGAGGGCAACTCTCCATGGGTTCAACCTTTTGAATCCGGCGGTTCTTTGACCATCAATGATGATCTCGGTGGGATTTGGTATTTGCTCAATGGGGCGGCCAATGGTGTTGCGGGAGAAGACTTGAAAGTATTGCTGGGTCAATTCACTACCGATGGAATTCTGGGAGGTCAGATGTATGTGCAGTTTTTTGAAAGTGGTGATGGCGTGAATGGTGCATTCAATAAAATGATTGCACTGCAGGATGCGTGCGAATCACCCGCGACTGCAACGTGCTCATATCCGGAAGAATTTTTGGATTGTGC
>DAISXU010000222.1:0-2622 GCA_036825655.1 Flavobacteriales bacterium
TCGGAACAACCGGGCACCACAACGATTCCGAAATGACTTTGACCGCGACTTAGCCGCCATGGCAAGGGTTTGGTCCATGATCCGCCAGGGGGCCGTTCGCTGGATCGGTGAAATCGGTCGCCAATATTGAATCAAGTTTCTAGTTCCGATGATGATTCCATCGAGCCAGAAACCAGGAGACTTTCCTGTATCGAATCGAACATAATTCCGGGCTCATCATCATCTATTTGGTTCCAACCGATACCGAAAGGTCAGCTTGTATATCGCTATAAACAGTTTCTCCAGCACTCCCGTTTCTGATGTGCTGAGAATCTCGTCAACCGACGATTTCCTTTGTCAATCAGCAGTGCTATGAGCATTCAAATTCCAACAAGAACATTTCTAGAAAATAAGAAGCTCAACAAGATTGAACAGAAGAAGGCTTCAAAAGATGGTCTGCTCGTAGGAGATGAAATTGAAGAGTTTGCCCGTATTGGATGGGAAGAGGTTGACGAAACTGACCTTCAGCTTCGCTTAAAATGGTATGGAATGTTTTGGCGTCCCAAGACTCCCGGCAAGTTTATGCTTCGCCTACGAGTTCCCAATGGTGTTCTCAGCAATCAGCAACTTCGTGTTGTCGCTTCCGTTGTTGAACGCTATGGCGAAAATGGAAGCTGCGATATTACAACCAGGCAAAATCTTCAACTACGAGGAGTCTTACTTGATGACCTACCCGATATCCTAAAACGTCTAAAATCTGTTGGCCTTAGTTCCATTCAGTCAGGTTTTGACAACCCACGGAATGTGACTGGTAATCCATTAGCAGGAATTGATCCAAACGAAATTGTTGACACACGCCCCTTTACGATTGAGCTTCAAGACTTTCTCACGAACCATTGCGAAGGGAATCCAGATTATTCCAATCTTCCCCGTAAATGGAACACTGCCGTTGCTGGTGCCAAAGACAACTTCCTACTTCACAACGACATCGTCTTTCACCCCGTTGAACGCGATGGAGTCATGGGTTTCGGTGTGTGGATCGGAGGGATCCTCTCCTCACAAATGAATGCCTATGCGCTACCAATGAATGCATGGGTCAAACAAGATGAAATCTGCAAGATGACTGATTGCGTGATCCGTTTATGGCGTGATAACGGTGAGCGTGATAAGCGTCCTAAAGGCCGCTTTCGCATGTATCTCGACCAACTTGGGGTCGAAACCTTTAGAAGCAAAGTTGAAGATCTTTTTGGCCCTTTACCAGACGATCCAGGTTCAGTCTTCAACACCACACCACGGTCTCACTACGGAATTCATCCACAAAAAAATGCGGGAGAATATTTCGCAGGACTCCATGTGAGTGTTGGGCGACTCACTGCAAATGACCTTCACGATTTAGCTACTGCAAGCCTCCAATATGGAACTGGCGAAGTTCGCCTAACTGAGGACCAGAACGTCATCATTGTGGGACTTTCTACGGCCAATCTTGATCGCTTCAAAGCAGATCCATTGTTGCAACGCTTCCCCCTTGAACCAGGTGCCATCGCCGCTGGCACGGTCTCTTGCACAGGTAATACTTACTGCAGTTTTGGCCTAACAAACACCAAAGACCAAGCCATTGCAGCAGCTCAGCAACTCGATGCAGAGCTCGAACTACCCGAAGAGCTCAAGATCCACTGGACCGGATGCCCCAACACCTGCGGGCAAGCCTTCATGGGCGCCATTGGATTGACAGGCACGAAGGCAAAAAACAGCAAGGGAGAGATGGGAGAGGCCTACACCCTGAGCATCGGAGGGTCGCAGGGCAAAGATCCACAGATCGGGGAAGTGCATCAAAAAGCAATCCCAGCAGAAGACATTCAAAACGTTCTTCGTCAAGTGCTCATCGAACAATTCGGAGCAAAGCCTCGAGCTTAAGCAAACCGAATGACATCGCCGACCTAAAACCGTGGCGCTTTGTTTTGAAGCCATGGTGCAACGTCTCTAAAAGTCAAACATTTACCCATTTTTCAATGATTTTAAAAGTTGATTTCCTATCACGTTTTGTCAATTGGCTAAGCGCAAGTGGTGAAGATAAAGCACCAATTTCTATACCCCCACAGCGTCAAGATGTCTTCTCACGCTTCATGAATCGCGTCAGCGGTTGATTATTTCTCACTTACCAACACCCAATCATGAGTGCAACAGCGTCCCAGATGGACTATGTCCTACCTAATGAACTCGTCGACGGCATGATTTTAGCCGGCGGCAAGAAAGCAACTGTCAGCATTAAAAACCTGCTGATCCGTGGCTTTTATTCTGGCGCCATTCTCGGCCTTGCCGTCATCCTGGCCCTCACGGTAGGAATCCTCACAAAATTGCCATTTGTGGGATCTCTCCTTTTCCCATTTGGTTTTGCCAGCATCGTCCTATTCGGGATGGAGCTCGTTACTGGAAACTTTGCGTTGCTACCGATGGCAACCTGGGCCGGTAAATGTAGTTGGAAGGCAACTTTCCGAAATTGGACGTGGGTTTGGATTGGCAATTTCATCGGCACGCTCGTTGTGGCGATCATCATGGCTATCAGCCTCACCAGCGGAAGCATGGATGCCTCTGCTGAGAACGTTGGTCCACCCATTTGGGATCTTGTAGCTCAAAAGATCGTTG
>DAISXU010000223.1:0-564 GCA_036825655.1 Flavobacteriales bacterium
CGGGGGGTGCGGGTGTTGTTGTCGTCTTCTGCAGGAGCAGGATTGGCACTCGCTGGACTGTTGCTTCAAACGTGGTTTCATAATCCCTTGGCAGGTCCCTCTGTGCTTGGAATATCTTCCGGCGCAACCCTCGGAGTAGCCCTGTCAGTCTTGGGAGGCGCAGCTATTTTGGGAGCTTCTGGGGTGGCTTTGGGAGCCCTGCTCGGCTCCGGATTCGTATTGGCCGTTCTATGGGCTGTAAGCCAGCGGTATGGTCATCCCGTAACGCTGCTCGTTTTTGGTTTGATGCTGGGGTATGTGGTGGGAGCTATGGTGACGGTTTTGCAAGTTGAAGCTTCTCAGGAGGCCCTTCAGGCATTTGTGTTTTGGGGCATGGGTTCATTCAGTCGTGCCACGTGGTGGTGGGCTGTTTTCTTGGGGGTGCTGGCCTTGGGAGCAGGGGGATGGGCTTGGGCACAAAAGCGGTCGTTGGATGCTTGGACTTTGGGCGCTCTGACGGCTTCAAGCATGGGGGTTTCTGAGCGGCAATTGCGCACTGGAATCGTGATTTGGACAGGGGTGCTT
>DAISXU010000223.1:574-2466 GCA_036825655.1 Flavobacteriales bacterium
ACCTGCTGGGTGGTATAAATGGGTGCATCAAATCTTACTGCCATTGCGACAGCAGCTTGCGGCCCCATTGCCTTTCTCGGTGTCGCAACCCCCCATTTGGTTCGCATGTTTCAGAAGGGGAGGAGTCACCGTGCCATGATCCCTGTGGTGATGATTGCTGGAGCAATTTTGGCCTTGTTGGCGGATGGCGTGGTGCGTTGGTCAGGAGGCTCGTGGCCCCTCAATGCTGTCTTGTCGATTTTGGCTGGCCCACTTTTGGTATATGTCTTGTTGAGGAAAACGTGGGCCCCATGAAGGTGCATTCCCTTTCTGCGAGCCGCCTGCAATGTGGATACGGAAATCGCTCCGTGGGTCCTGTGTGCGATCTGAATTTGGATGCAGGCAAAATTCACGCATTCATTGGTGCCAATGGTGCAGGCAAAAGCACCTTGGTCAGGACTCTAGCTGGCTTGCAGCCGGCCATTGACGGTTGCGCTAAAATTGGAAGTCAGGATGTACACCGCATGAAACCCGCAATGCGCGCCGAGTTGCTCGCATTTGTGTCGAGTGTGCCACCGGCCGCTTCAGGATTGACAGCAGGTGAAGTTCTGGGTTTGATGCCTGGATCCAGGGAAGAGCATCAGGCAGCTTTAAGGGATTGGGGAGATTTGGGCTGGTGGGAGTCGTACATGACGGATTTGAGCGACGGCCAACGTCAGCGGGTTATGCTGGCAAGGGCATTCTTGCAAGGCAGTCCATGGGTTATTTTGGATGAACCCACTGCCTTCCTCGATGCCAAAAGCAGGACCACGCTTTACCGCCAGCTCCATGCCATGGCCCAGGTAGGAAAGGGCATCGTGATTACGACGCATGACTTGCATTTGCTTCATGGCCAAAGTTCTTTGGGAGAGGTGGTTGTGGTGGGGGAATCACTTCATTGGATGGATCCGACTGCCCGCGTCACGGATTGGGAACAGGCCTATTAAGATCTGGTCAATCTTGTCGTTTTTTCGCACTTGAGGGGGACAATGTTCCGTAATTTTGCGGCATGCCATCACTCCTTCGCTTGATGATTTCATTGGTGTTCATAGCCTGTGTTATGGCGGTGGTGGAATGGATGGTTTACCGGTCATTGGAACGCACTTGGTCCACTTCGGGCAATTGGTCTTGGATTCGCAAGGTGTGGATGTTTCAAATGCTGGTTGTCAATGGACTTTTCGCATTCAGTGCAATTTCATGGAATTACCTCCGGATTAACCACCCGGCGGTTTTGACCTTTCTGGCAGGTTTGTTCATCGTGGTGTTGGTTCCGAAGGTTGTGTTGATGGCCTTTCAAATCGCAGAGGACTTGCGGTTTGGTCTAGCAAAAGGTGCACAAGTGTTCACAAAAGAAGTCGCACCGATTCCTCGGTCCACCTTCATTTCCTACATCGGCCAAGGCGCCGCAATGGTTGTTTTTGGTGGGTTCCTCCATGGCATTACGCTGGGAAAATATGCCTATCGCGTGGAACGTCATCGTTTGGGCATCAAGGGCTTGGGGCAAGGGTTCCAGGGACTTCGCGTGGTTCAAATTTCAGACGCGCATTTGGGTTCGTTTGAAGGAACTCCTGAGCCGGTGTTGGATGCTTTGAAACAAGTGCAGTCGTTGGAACCGGATTTGATCTTATTCACGGGTGACTTGGTGAACACCATTGCAGCAGAGGCCGAGCCGTGGATCAGTGCATTTGCAGAGCTGTCAGCGCCTCTCGGTAAATTCAGCATCATGGGCAACCACGACTACGCGGATTACGGCAACATGACGGACGAAGAGCGGAGGGCAAGTGTTGATCGATTGCATGAGATCCACGAAGAAATGGGCTTCAGGTTGTTGTTGAATGAACACGTGAATTTGAAAAGGTCTGGAGATGAGATGG
>DAISXU010000224.1:0-2069 GCA_036825655.1 Flavobacteriales bacterium
AAAAAGGCATTGCGTGACTCTCGTTTTCGCACCACTTCTTGGAAGAATTGAGGCTGAGTGATGTTCGTGTAATACGACCACTGCCGAGTGTCGAAAACGTCCGAAATGCGCAAGGAAACGCTCAATTGCCGATTCAGGAAAGACCGTTGAAAAGCGAGGTCGACGGTTTTCAGGCCATTGAATTGCCCTTGAGGTGTGACGCTAGCCCCGCGGTAGCGCCCGTTGATTTGGGCTTTCCAGTTTTTGCCCATTGCCAAATTCGCAAAAAGGCTGAGGTTGTGCGTCCAACCTTCTGCATTCGTAGCCGCTTCCAAATCCCCTGCATCGTTGGCCAGGTGATACAATTCTCCCGTGACCCGAACAGAGCTGGCTTTCCAAAGAGGAGCTGACAAGATCAACTCCAAACCTTCATCGTGGCGGCTTGCAAGGTTGGCGTAGGTGGATGATCGAACCCCGAATTCATTGATGGTGCTGTAATGCCGAATGACATCGGTCGTCCGCTTGTAAAACAGTGCAGTCGCCACGGACCAACGGCCTTTTGTCCAGAGCCGATTGATTTCAAATGAGTGGGTGTATTCAGGCCTCAATTTTGGATTCCCAAAGCGAATGTTGAACGCATCGGAATCATCCATGTAGGGATTCACTTGCCTTCCTCGTGGCCGGTTTACGCGTCGGCTATAGCTCGCCGACCAAGTCGTTCGAGCATCCGCTTCATAGCTCAAACTCCCTGATGGATACCAAGAAAAATAGTCATTTGTGAATGGAGTTTGGCCTTCTTCTGAAAGCTCTGCCCGGGTGAAAGCCTGTTCCAAACGGCTGCCGAGCTGGACTCCCCAGGCACCCCAATCCTTTCCGTAGGTCCCATACATGGCATGGACGTCTTCGAAATACCTGAATTCATAGGCAACCTCTGTCAACCCCATGGGGATGTATAAACCAGATTCATAGGACAGGCTATCTGACTCCAAGTACCCAAACGTGGCGGACTGATCGCTTAGATTGGATTTCCAGCCCCACTCCAATCGACCGTTTTCTGGCAAGGGACGCGTGTAGTCTAAGGCCAAAACTTGACGGAAATTATCTGACTGCTGGTCATTGTAATCGTTCAGCGAAACGCTGGGGTCTTCGATTGAATATTCGAAAAGCTCTTGCCTGGAATCTCCTTGGTTTTGAGAAATGCGGTAAGAAACTTCTAAAACGTGCTCAGCGTTGCTCCCAAAAGTCTTCCGATATCCAGCATCCAGATCCCATCCCGAATCGACGCCGGTTTGTTCTACTTGACGAGCAGTTTCCAAGTCACTCGCGCCCCAAAGTATGTGATTGGATAGGGTTTCAAATTCGACTTCATCACTCCACCGGAAGTTGCTGTTGAGCGACCACTGTGTTCCCGGTTGCGGAGTCCAATCGACCCCCACACGCCCAGCGACCGATTGGTCTACGTCGTTACCGTCCCTTTCCTGGTGCAGAATTTGCAGGCTGTCGTTGAGGAGCTGCGTTCGGTCAAAGCTGCCGCTGCTGAACAAATCCCTGCGATTCAAAGAGACCGATGAGAAAACACTCCAATGTTCATCCCGGTAATTCAAGGACAATGCAGAGGAAGCGTTTCCACTCGTTGCAGGTGTGGCCTGAATTTGACCGTTGAAACCAGCGAGTTTATTCTTCTTCAAAACAATGTTGAGGATTCCAGCCATTCCATCCGGATCAAACCGGGCAGAAGGGTTGGTGATGATCTCCACCCGGTCGATGGTTTGGGACGGAATTTGTTCCAAAAATGCTTGGCCCGCAGGGCCACTCAAACCAGAGGGCTTGCCATCGATCAAAATTTGAACGTTGGAAGATCCCCGCAAAGAGACATTTCCATCCATGTCAACGCTTACACTTGGAACGCGGGTGAGCAATTCGGCGGCACTTGCCCCTGTAGACGTCAAATCACTGCCTACCCGAAACACACGTCGGTCGATTAGCATCTCCATGGTGCTTTGCTCCGCTACGATTTCCACCGCATCTACAGCTTCCACCGATGGGCTGATTTGAATGGTGCCGAGGTCTAATTCTGGCGGGGACTCTGG
>DAISXU010000224.1:2079-2441 GCA_036825655.1 Flavobacteriales bacterium
ACCAAACGACAAAACAGAAGATTCCCATCTGGCATACCCAATGAATGTGATGACGCAACGGTATCTCCCTCGCCCTATGCCCGTGACCTTGAAGTGGCCGAGTTCATCGGCCAGCGCTCCACTAACGATGCTGCTGTCACGTGCAGCGTAAATGGCAATGGAGGCGTATGGCACAGGCATTTCAGTGAGCGCATCTTGGACTTGGCCGGAAATGAAACGGTCACCTTGGGCGGATGTGTTGAACCATCCGATGGACAGCAGGAAGAACACAAAGGGCAGTTTTGGGAAACTCATGTTAACGCAAAGTTCGGTCGGTTTGGTCCAAGTCAGGCCACTCCAGTTGTTTCCCTTGCAAATGCTTG
>DAISXU010000225.1:0-2432 GCA_036825655.1 Flavobacteriales bacterium
CGAGAAGAGGCCAAGGATTTTGTGGCATTCAAATTGGAATTGTTAGCCCGTGAAGCAGGAGATGATCCTGTACTCCGGTCTGAGATGATCCACAGCATCATCGAATCCATTGCCGCCATCCCCGATGGCATTCAGCAGGGCGTTTATCTCAAGTTGGCAGCAAATGAGTTGTCGATGTCCGAGGATTTGCTTCAACTCGAATTGAACAAAATCCAAAGGCAACGGATATTGGACCAGCAAAAAGCCGAGAAACGTGAGGCTTTCCGCCAGCGCCAAGGGTTGGCGTCAGGGGCTTCATCTGCACCACCCGTAAACCTTCGAGTTCCTGCGGATTGGGACGAAAATCAATCCATCGGTTTCGAGCCGGGAAAGGCAATCGAACCAGACGCGCTGCTCGCTCATCGCAATGTCTTAGAGGCGGACTTGATTCGATTGGTGCTGCTCTACAGTTCGGAGTCCATTCAAATCGAGTCCACAGTTGAAGAGGGGGAGTCAGAAAATGAATCGATCGATAAGGCTAGTGAGGACTTAACCTCTGTCTCTTTTGCCGAATTTGCTTCGCACCATTTTGAAGGGCTGGAAATGGAATTCAAACACGAGGCGTGCGCTTCGATTTGGGCCATTTATGAGGCAGCCTTGGATTCAGATGCTTTGCCAAATTTGGATACCTTTTTAAAGCACGAGGACCCGCACCTCCAATCTTTTGTTGCGGATGCCATGATTGAAAAGGACAAAGTGAGTGATCGCTGGGGCGAGGTTCACCAAATCTACCCGGCTCGGGAGATTGACCAGTTGAAGAAGGCACTGATGGATACGCTGCACCATTTGAAGCTGAATGATAACCGTTCCGAGAGTCGCGATTTACAAGTCAAAATGGAGGGCCTTGAGGAGGCGATTGCAAATGGAGAGGAAGCCGCGCTGGTCGGTTTGAAGGAATTGCTGGAAAGACGGAAATCACTCGACCTTCAAAAAACAAAAATTGCCAGTTATTTCGGCGTCGCTATTTTACCCTAATGCTGCACCCATGAAGGAGATTTTAAGTTCTGGATTCCATTTGGGGGATCATCATTTTACATTGGGGTCTATGCTCCAAATTGCGGCCATCCTCGCAGTGGCGCAAGTTGTGTTTTGGGCGATTCGTGCAGGGCTCAGACGAATTTTCAAGGCTTCAAGCATGGAGGAAGGCACTCGCTTTATGATCATGCGACTGCTCCGAACGGTCATTTATACTTTGGGAGTGGTGATTGCTTTGGAAACGGCCGGCGTGGATTTACAGGCTTTGTGGTTTGGTTCTGCCGCGCTGTTGGTGGGTGTGGGTATAGGACTACAGAATTTTTTCAATGACGTTGTTTCCGGGTTCGTTTTGTTGTTTGAGGGTGGTGTTCGTGTCGGAGATGAGCTCGAAGTGGATGGGATGCTCGTTCGGGTGGAGCGGATTGATCTCCGTTCAACACGGGTGGTGACGCGTTACGGCAATTTGATTGTGATGCCCAATGGCCTCATCTCGGGACAAACCGTTCGAAATTTTACCCAAGGCGAAGAATCTACCATGCTTCGGGTGGAAGTAAGTGTCGCGTACGGCACTGACCTCGATGCAGTGAAAGGGATCTTGTTGGAAGCTGCAAAAAGCGAGAAGGGTGTGATCCGAAAGGAGGAAGTTGGCGTCTTGTTCACCGATTTCGCTGAGTCAGGTTTGCAGTTCAGCGTCTTCTTCTGGGTGTCAGAGCCCTGGCAACGCACACTCATTTCGAGTAACGTTCGTTTCAAAATCGACCAAGCCTTCCGCGCAAGTGGAATCACAATCCCATTTCCTCAGCGCGACGTGCACCTTCGCTCCGAATCACCCGGGCTCGTGACAAAGTTTCAGAACGATTAGCCCCTTGATTCGGGCAGGTCAGCGTCGGCCTTCCGAATTGCTTTCAGGTGAAGGTTCAACTCTGTTCGGTTCTGCCAGCCGCGAGGCTTCCACGTGTTTTTGACCAATGTGAACGCAATGTCTACGGGCATGTTTTGTTTGATGTGCGGGGCCAAGTCGCCCATGTTCCAGCCAATCGCGTCGATGGTCGGAAAGTCGCCTGTAGCATCCTCTACGGTGATTTTTAGGTGGCGACCTTGATTGCCAATAGTCCGTGGTGGCCGCACACAGACGACGTTTTTCAGGATAAAGACAGGCGTAGGGTTGCCGGGGCCAAAGGGCTCCAATTGTTGAAGCTCTTTCCAAGCTTCTAGAGACAGCTCGCTGATGTGTACTTCTCGATCGCAGCGCACAAGCGGCTTTGGCAGGACATTGTTTAACTGCAGCGCGATGGCATCATTGATTCGTTTTTTGAATTCCGCCAATTGTTCCACCTTAAGACTAAGCCCAGCGGCCATGGGGTGCCCGCCAAATTGTTGGAGCAGGTCTTCGCATGACTCCAAGGCTTGGTGAATAT
>DAISXU010000226.1:0-2360 GCA_036825655.1 Flavobacteriales bacterium
TAGGCCTGCCGCTAGCGTTCATCCTGAGCCAGGATCAAACTCTCCATTGTAAAAAGTTTAATCTGTTGAGAATCTCAGGGAATCTAACATCTCATCCGTGCTTGGATGAGATACCACTTTCCGGGGGGAAAGTGGATTTTTAAAGGAATCTTCCGAAGAAGATTCCGGGCTGCTGCATCAAGTCAAAGAACGTTTATAAAAGTCCACCAGTAAACTGGCTTCTTTAAATGCTTCGTCAATTTTAAAGCGGACGCAAATGTAAGTCTGTTTTTCAATAACTCAGCTCGATAGCTTTGTCATTCTGAACGGATTTTTGCGCCTCTTTAAGTAAAGAACTACCCTCGAAAGGGGGCGCAAAGATACGTTGCATTTTCAAACCTGCAAGGAGAAGTAAACTTTTTTTTCAAAAATTTTACTGAAGCTTTTTAAGGCTTACTCCGGTGCGAATCGCTTTTCAATGAACTCACTTTCCTTCGAAAGCGGGCGCAAATGTACAGTGGGTAATTTGATTTCCACATGCAGATCTGCATTTTTTTTTAGTTTTTTTCTTGCAAGAGCCAAGCGCAATCCTCAATCAACTGGTTTATAGATGATTCACTGGTTCCGTCATAGAACCCCCTCAGCCGTCCTTGCTGATCAACCAGCACAACATTCTCGGTATGCACGAAATCTTGCAGCCCACCATCCCCTCCATTCAATTCATCGTAACAGGCAAAATAGCTGCGCCGGGCCAATCGATAGACCTCTCTCTTCTCACCCGTTAGGAACCACCAATTTGGATGTTCAGCGTTCATGCGCTTCGCATAAGCCGCCAAAACAGATGCGCTATCCGCTTGTGGAGTAACACTGTGACTGAGTATTCTCCAACCCTCTTTCCCATCAAACGCATCACGCACCTTTGTGAGATTGGAAGTCATGATCGGACAGATGGTCGCGCACCGGGTGAAAAAGAAGTCAACAATAAGCACCTGACCGAGCACGTCGTCAAGATGAATATCCTCACCGTGGTGATTGATCAAATCGAAGGGTGTGATGCTGTGTTGCGCCCGATTCCAATCCCGTGCATCCACCAATGCCGGATTCAAATCTGCCGGATGCAAAACGGGCAACGATTTACTGGGATATAAGATTAGCGCACCGATGCAAACCGCCAGCGCAAAGGTGATAAGCAATGCCAGTAGCTGCCTCGGTACCTTAGAATTGTCGGAGTTCAACTTCATCGTTCTGCCAAATACAACCACTCTCCCGCTATGCATGTTCCAAGCACGCGTGTTTCAAGCACATCAGCCGGAGCGATGGTGAGCCAGTTGCGATCCATCCAAGTGAGGTCTGCCCACTTCCCAATTTCGATGGTTCCCAGGTCCGTTTCCTGAAATTGAGCCAAAGCCACCCATTGAGTCATGCCTCGAAGGGTTTGTTCCTTGCTCAATGCATTGCTGGATTGAAATCCACCTTCGGGGTAGCCACTGGCATCTTGTCGGGACACACTTGCGAAGAATGTCTTGCGCGGATCGGTATCTTCCACTGGGAAATCCGTTCCTAGAGCGACCATGCCCAATTGACGCAACAATTCTTGGTACGCATATGCCCGACGTATACGGTTGCGCCCCAATCGTTCGCCAGCCCAATACATGTCACTCGTTGCATGCGTAGGTTGCACAGAGGGTATCACGCTGTTACGACCAAAACCATCGAAATCTTCGGGAGCGACAACCTGCGCGTGCTCAATTCGCCACCGTCGGTCATTGGTACCTCCCAGAATATCTTGGTAAGCATTGAGCACCCAGCGGACGGCAGAATCTCCAATGCAGTGGGTGGCGGCTTGCAGGCTATCCTTTGCCAACGCCTCCAATTGTGAACGAAACCAAGTGGCGTCTTGCGTACCCAAGCCATGCCAACCCGGCCGGTCAGAATAGGGCTCGAGAAGCAGCGCTCCGCGGGAACCAAGTGCACCGTCCATGTAAAACTTCACGGATTGTACTGTCAATCGATCCTTGCGAATGGGCCCATTGCTTCTCAGCCATTCAATTGAAGAATCAGCTGAGCTGACCATCGCGTTAATTCGCAGCTTCAAGTCGCCGCTGGTATGGAGCGAATCAAGGCGAAGGATTTCGCTCGGAGCGAGTCCCGCGTCGGTGATCGATGTGAGCCCTTGAGCCAACAAGGTCTGTTGCGCCTCCATGAGCGCGTTAAATCGCTCCTCCACTGCGCGCTGAGGAACATGTTTTTGGATCAATGCACACGCATTATCAATGAGAACACCGGATGGATACCCATCTTCTCCTTTCACGATTTCACCACCCTCGGGCGAAACAATGGATGTCCTCCAAAGACCCGCGCGTTCCAGCGCAATACGATTC
>DAISXU010000227.1:0-2356 GCA_036825655.1 Flavobacteriales bacterium
ACCTGGTTTGGGTACGACAGCAGGTTTCTCATTCATCCTGGAAGAAAAACAAGCCGGTGGTGATATCAAGAATTTTGAGACTGTGTTGAAAAATTATGTCGCCGCCATATCTAAAAGGCCAGAGATCGGTAAAGCGTTCTCGTTCTTTACCGCACGTACCCCTGCTTACCAACTTACCATCGACCGTGAGAAGGCTCGTCGCTATGGACTATCCACGCAAAACATTGGCTACACCATCCGAACAGCCTTGTTTGGGCGCGAGGTAAGCACCTTTAAAGATGGTGAGGATGATTACCCCATCAACGTGCGGTTTGAGGAATCATCGCGCAACAATGTGGATGCCTTGATGAATCAAAAGGTGATTTTCCGGAGTGCCTCCGACGGTCAAATCAAAGAGGTGCCAATCTCCGCCGTCGCTACTGCGGAAAGAAGCACAACGTTCAGCAGTGTGAAGCGAAAGGACTTGGATCGATTGATCACCCTGAGTTCCAATGTTTTGGAAGGGGCGAATGCCAATGAGATTGTGTTGAAAATGCAAGCGTCATTGGAGGATTTCAACGCCCCTCGTGGGGTGCAATTTGCCTTCACCGGCCAGCAAGAAGAACAAGCCAAAGAGCTAGCGTTCCTGTCACAAGCCCTTTTGCTGGCCCTATTCTTGATCATTCTAATCATTGTGGCGCAGTTCAATTCCATCACCACACCATTCATCATTGGGTTCAGCGTATTCTTCAGCCTCATTGGTGTTTTGTTGGGCTTGGTCATATTTCAAATGGACTTTGTGATCATCATGACCATGATTGGTATCATTTCCCTAGCGGGCGTGGTGGTCAACAATGCGATTGTTTTGATTGATTACACGGACTTGATCCGCGAACGCAAGCGAAAGGAATTGGGGGAGGAAAATCACCTGCCTTTTTCGGAAGTGGTGGAATCCATTGTCCAAGGTGGTCGAACGAGGTTGCGGCCGGTTTTATTGACCGCGATTACGACGATTCTAGGCTTGTTGCCGTTGGCGATCGGATTGAACATTGATTTTGTTACGTTGGTGACTGAGTACGACCCACGGATTTACATCGGCGGTGACAACAACGTGTTTTGGAAGCCCATGAGTTGGGCCATTATCTACGGACTCACTTTCGCGACCTTCCTCACATTGATCATCGTTCCCGTGATGTACTGGTGGATCAATCGAATGCTCTACAAGTACCGATTGAAGGAGGCGGTTTAACCTCAATCTCCTCGTTGCTCCCGTTGCACGCGACTGGGAATGCGGGTGAGGATTTCGTACGGAATGGTTCCGGCATCTGCGGCAAAGTCTTCGATGCGGTGTTGGGTCCCAAAGACCTCCACCTCGTCGCCGGCTCGTGCGCTGGGAATGGCCGTTACATCGACCATAACCATGTCCATGCAGACTTTTCCAACGACCCGCGCTTGCTTCCCCTGAAGCACCACCTTCCCTTGTCCGTTGGAGAGGTTTCGGGGAAAACCATCCGCATACCCCAAGGGCAATGTCGCGATGCGTCGGCTGTGATTCGCTGCGTCTTCCAAACCGTAACCCACGCCTTCACCGGCCGGAATATCATGCAGTGATGAAATCACGGTGTGGAACCGAACGACGGGCTCCAACTCTAAGGATTCTGCCTGGGACGGTTCCACGCCAAACAACGCAATTCCAATCCGCACATAATCTCCGCTATGCTGCGGAAATCGGACAAGTCCTGCAGAATTGAGCAGGTGAGACTTGATGTTGGGTTGGACCTGACGAAGGGCGAACACGACCTTTTCGAACCGATTGATTTGCTTTTCCGTAGCGGTGTCCTGCTCGGGTCGGTCTGCGCTGGCCAGGTGGCTGAATACCGTTTTCACTTCCGCAGAAGGCCGGTTTATGATCTCCGCTAGGGTTGATAGGTCCGCGTCACCAAACCCTAGCCGATGCATGCCCGTGTCAATTTTGAGGTGAATGGGCCAGGCCTTTGTCGCGCCGCTTTGCTGCCACCCATCGCTGAACCCTTCAAATTGCTGGAGGCTGTGGATGCACGGCTCCAATCGGTACTGCAGGAGGGAGGCGAAAGTGGACGGTTCAGGGTTGAGGACCATGATGCGGGAGACAATGCCGTGTTGACGAAGCTCGACGCCCTCTTCGGTGCAGGCCACAGCCAGCAGGGTTACACCGTGGAATTTCAGCAGTCGGGCGATGGCCGGACCATTGGTTCCGTATCCGGAAGCTTTGATCACCGCAATCAGGTCCGTGGACGGATTTGCAAATTCCCGGACATACGTGCGGATGCGCCGAAGATTATGCCCGAGAGCAGGGAGATTCAGCTCCAAACGAACCGCATGACTTCGGTGCATAAGC
>DAISXU010000228.1:0-2342 GCA_036825655.1 Flavobacteriales bacterium
GTGATGTTCAGATCAAGTTCATGCCCTTCCGCACTCCATGTATCGAGGTAGACCGCTAGGGTGATGGAGTCTTCCATCGCGCTCCAAAGATGTGAAATGTCATTTTGCCAACTCACTTGTTGTTCCCACTTGGGTATGTATACCGGGCGGTATTCGTCAGAGCGTTCGGTATCGCTATAGTGTCCCACACCAAACGGGGTGATGAAGCGCAAGATTTCCAGGGCTGGCGTGAATCCATCGGCGGCATTGGGTTCGATGCCAGGCCACTCACTCGAATCCTGCTCAATGCATTGAGCCCATTCGTCTTGAAGAATAAGGACCGCTCCAGACTTGTCCCATGGGTCACCCATGGATTTGAGCGACAGGTTTACCGTGATCTCTGGAGCATGCTGAAACCGGGGCACTTCAAAAGCCTTGGTCACCAGCCTCCCTGCATCCGCTCGGCTCCAGCCATCTGCCAAAAGCAGTGAATCGTTGTTGGCACCGGGCAAGAAAGCGATGTTAAAGTCCTCCATTGCTTGGATACGGTGCTGAGCGAGCGCGTCGATAATTGGTGACGGGCGATTCGAGCAGCTATTCAAAGCTATTGCGCCGATTACTATGGCGCAAAACACCTCGATAGAAAAATAACGCGATTGACTGTGAAACATTGGAGCAATTGTGGTGTACTATTGACACGAAAATACCTCAAGATCATGAGATTTATACTTGCTTTTTTACTTGTGGCGTTAGTAAACATGCCTCAGGTCTCGCTCGCCCAGTCAGACTGTGACGGCACCCGTTATCGTTTTGCATCTGCATTTGAATCGTTTGATGTCACATCGGATATCGTTTACGGCAATTCGATCAATTCAACAGGATTCGGTCAAGATTTGCTGGTAGACATCTACGAGCCGCAGGGGGATTTCAATGAAAATCGTCCTCTGATCATCATGGCCCACGGCGGGTTTTTCATAGGAGGCGAAAATGACAACCCTGACGTTTTGGCTTTGTGTCAAGATTTGACGCGCATGGGGTATGTTGTCGCTTCCATTACATACCGATTGGGAATTGACAATTTCTTCGACATTCCAAATGCATTGGTGCGTTCGGTGTGGCGAGGAGTTCATGACGGAAAAGCCGCTGTTCGATATTTCCGGAAGACCGTCGCAGAAGATGAAAATCCCTGGGGAATTGACCCCGATCGAATCATGATTGGAGGTGTTTCAGCAGGAGCTTTTTTGGGATTGCATTCGGTCTACGTTGATGAAGAATCCGAAATTCCAGAGCAAGTGGACCAAAGTGCTCTAGGCATGGGAGGCGGCCTGGAGGGAGAATCAGGCAATCCCGGCTATAGCTCTGAAGTGATCGGAGTCATTAACGTCGCAGGCGCTTTGAAAACGGCAGATTACATCAGTGAAGGAGATGAACCAATGGTTTCCATTCATGGCACCTCAGATCAAACGGTTCCTTTCGGAAGCGGCGTGATCTCCCTGAGTGGACTTCCCATCACGGAAGTTGATGGGAGTTCAATCATTCACGAAGTAGCGGAATCGTTGGGAGTTTCGAGTTGCTTCACAATCTTGGAAGGTGCGGATCATGTCGCCCATGTCGGAGACGCAGATGCCTATTACGAAACACTTGGAACCATTGCCAGTGCTACGTCCAGTTGGGTTTGCAGTGGTTACGAACCACTTTGTGGCCCGTATGATTACAATGCGGTAGAAGTCCAGGAATGGTTGCGAAAGCTGGATGGCGATGTTCGGGTTTTCCCTACCGTCACGGATGGTTCTGTGCCTTTGCAGGTGCAATGGCTCAATGGCAACAATGCGGGGCAGTCTTGGAGCATATTTGATGCGGCAGGCAAACAGGTTTCTTCGGGAATGTGGTCCCTCGGTCAAAATGAGATCCCAGTATCCGGTCTTGCTTCCGGGATGCATATCCTTCGATTCAACGACACCATCGCAACGGCCAAATTCTGGGTGCGCTAATCATTGAAAGGAGCTTAGAATGCTTACTGCTTGACAACGCGCAAGGTTTCTTCTTGGCCAGATGTGTATTGAAGGTGAAGGAAGTTGATTCCTTGCGGCCAATTGGATGCGTCGAAGGTGACGCGTTCGGTCTGTCCGTTTTGCTTTAAGACTTCGATGATTCTGCCATCGCTGGTAACTACCCTGCACTCCTTCCAAGGCATTTCAATGTCCACATTCAGTTGTTTGGTGAATGGATTTGGAAAAGCCCTGAGCGAGGTTGGCCTCAATTGCACGGTATTCTGCGCCGTCGTATCGATCGGATTGAGCGATTCAGGAACGATTGAATCCAGCGGAAAACTGAGAATGCTGCGTGCGAATGTTCCTGCCACG
>DAISXU010000229.1:0-1229 GCA_036825655.1 Flavobacteriales bacterium
GTCGGTGAGAAAATCCTCAAGTGGTTCGGCGTCATGCGCCCAACGGACTTGGACAACTTCTAATCAGAGAACCTGAACGATCATGAATAAGGCTATCCTCCCTCTCCTCGCGTTGATTCTAATTGGATCCTCTGCATTGGCAGGCAATCCCGATCGCGCTGGCTCTGCCGGCGCAGGTCAACTCCTCATCAATCCATGGGCACAGTCCAATGGTTTGGCAGGCACCAACATGGCTACCGTTCGCGGACTTGAGTCATGTTTTCTAAACGTCGCAGGTTTGTCATTCGTTGAAAAGAATGAACTGGCCTTTGCGAACACGCAATACCTCTCTGGATCAGGGATCACAGTCAACAGCGTTGGCTTCGCTACCAAAGTTGGAGGTGAAGCAGTTCTCGGAATCACCGTGATGACAATGGGCTTTGGAAACATCGACATCACCACGGTGGACTTACCCGAAGGAGGAATCGGCTCATTTTCACCTTCATTCTCTAACATTGGAGTCACCTACTCCAAGGCATTCTCCAACTCGATTTATGGTGGTATGTCAGTTCGAGTGATCGGTGAAGCCATTTCCAATGTCCGGTCCAGCGGTGTTGCATTTGATGCAGGCATTCGCTACATCAGCCCCATCGACGAACGCCTCACCTTCGGCATTTCATTGCGCAACGTTGGAGCCCCTATGCGATTCGCTGGCGATGGACTCACCGTAACTGCAACCCCACAAGGTTCATCGACGAGCCTCACTGTGCTTCAGCGATCAGAGCGTTACGAGCTTCCCTCGTTGGTGAACATCGGATTTGGCTATGACATCGTGAACATGGAAGAAATGAAGGGAACCCTCACGGGGCAATTCGTCTCCAATTCCTTCACGAAGGACCAGTTTGGCGCAGGGTTTGAATTCCAATACAAGGAGAGCCTCACCCTGCGGGCTGGATACATGTGGGAACAAGGTGTTTTGGGTTCTGAAACCATCACCACCGCCTACACTGGACCAGCAGCCGGATTGAGCGTCAACGTTCCAGCCGGACAGGACGGTGGGAAAATTGGCCTCGATTACAGCTACCGAACCACCAATCCATTTGGAGGGAATCACTGCATCGGAGTACACATCTCCATTTAAGTCCCTCCCTGCGCTCAGTAGGATTGACTGAAATTCATTATTTTCGCTAAAAGAGAAAGCCCTTTAAGGGTTTTCTCTTTTTTACGTACGGCAAGCCACGCTTGCTGTT
>DAISXU010000229.1:1239-2247 GCA_036825655.1 Flavobacteriales bacterium
GAATTTTTCATACTTCACGCCGGAAGGGCTCAAAAAACTAAAGGACGAAATCCATCAGCTCAAAAGCGTGGAGCGCCCACGAATTTCCCAACAGATAGCCGAGGCCCGAGACAAAGGTGATCTCAGTGAAAACGCGGAATACGATGCAGCGAAAGAAGCACAAGGAATGCTCGAGGCCAGGATCGTGAAACTGGAGAACACGCTAGCCTCGGCTCGGCTAGTGGATGACTCTCAAATTGACAACTCCAAGGTGTACATCTTAAGCACCGTAAAATTGCGGAATCAGAAAAATGGGATGGAGGTGACTTACACACTCGTTGCCGAGAATGAGGCAAACCTCGCTCAAAAGAAAATCAGTGTTGACAGCCCCATTGGCCGTGGCCTACTTGGGAAATCCGTAGGCGAAGTGGCTGAGGTGCAAGTCCCGGCAGGCATCATCCCATTCGAAGTACTCGACATCTCCCGTTAATGGCCTCCATCTTCAGCCGGATCGTTGCAGGAGAAATCCCTTGCCATAAAATCGCTGAAAACGATCAATTCCTCGCTTTTCTCGATGCATTTCCCCTTGTGGAAGGGCACACCCTTGTCATTCCAAAAAGGGAGGTGGACTACTTCTTCGACATGGACGAAGAATCTTTGAGTTCAATCAACCAATTCGCGAAAGAGGTGGCCGCTAAAATGAAACGTGCCCTCCCATGTCACCGAATTGGCATCACCGTGATCGGGCTCGAAGTGCCCCACGCACACATGCATCTGATCCCACTGAATCAGGTGAGCGATATGAATTTTGAAAAGCCCAAATTGGTCTTGAATTCCGAAGAATTGGCCTCGATTGCTGAGCGCATTCGGCAAGCTTGAAGGCGATCAATTGAATGGCATGAGTGCTGTCCAAATGCTCAGCACCCCGCTGTCCTCTCTTGTCCAAATGGGCCTCACTACCCCCGCGTGAGCGGAGATGTTGTTGTAATCCCCAAAAAAGCCCGCCTGACCTGGTGTGAATGGAGAGCT
>DAISXU010000230.1:0-2176 GCA_036825655.1 Flavobacteriales bacterium
GGTGAATGATTTGGCCTGCCTGCAACTCGAAGACACCATCTTCCCAGGAGCCATAGAACACGTGGTCGGGATCCGTGGGGTCAATCGAAACGGTCATGAAATCGCGCACCCCCGCTACATCATTGGAACCTTCTCCGGCAGGGATTTCGATCCACTCACCCTCCACCATCCCAAACATTCCATGCTCGAAATACAGGCTGGTCCATGCTCCATCTACGGCCCCGGAAGCGACCCAACAGGCATCGTTCCAGCAATCAAGGCTGCGAACTGCTGACACCGGGGGTCCTGCAGGAGCCCAATGTTCATCCCGAGGCTCATCGAACAAATCCATGCGCAACAACCCGCCCCCTCCATTGGCGATGAAGAGGTCACGGAAGGAAGGGTTGCCGTCTGCATCGATGGCGTGGTGGTAGTGCATGTCATTGACGCGCAAGGGGTTTCCAGCGGCTGAATAGTCTAATTTAATTGGGTTGAAATCCGCATCGTACTGCAAAATGGCATTCCAATCAGCTACGGCCAGGCGCCAATTTGCGCCAACCGAAGCGGCAGTCAAGGCGCGGACCGTGATGCCTTCGTACCCTGGTAAAGGCTGCCACACCCCATTTGAATTCACCCAAACTTGATTTTCTGGTGAACCATTCTCATCCCTGAGGTGCAGGATGGGTCGGCCATCTGGGGTGAACAATGCAGTGGGGTAATCTCCCAATTCCAGCGGTACATCAACCCAACGGGACCACGCATCAGGCGAAGAGAGAAAAGGGTGGTTTTCGGGTGCTTCAAAGATGCCCCGATCTGTTGCTGCAATCCACTGGCCATTTTGCAAATGGACCTCGTGCACGTTTCGTGGAGAACCGCTTCCTTCGGGATACCAGGTGTCGATGACGTAGCGTCGGTCTGCTTCGAGGGCCACCATTCCAAAGGCACACGCCGCCACAACCTGTCGGTTGGGGTAAGGGCCACCAAATTGGTTAATGGACTTGCTGCCGATGAGGTTGCTATCACGAATGTCTGTCAACGTGAAAATTACAGTCCCATCGGGTGCTAGCCAGTCGATTAATCCGTTCGAATACCCCACAAGCAGGAGCTCGAGCTCTGGGTCCCAGCCCAGTGCTGTGGGGTTGGATCCAGATAGTCCTGAAACTTTGGACCAAGCATGGACCGTGTGGTCATCCATTCGGTAGGTGAAAACCGCACCGGCCGTCCGACTCGCCCAAAATCCGGTTTCGCCCCCCTCTCCACAATAAACGGTTTCCAATGCATCGGAGTATGGAAGGTAGTCGGTCCAAGTCCCTACGGGAACTTGAGCAAAAACGCCCGTGCCCCCTCCAACAGCGACCGCGACTCCCAGCATAACACGAAACAAAAGCATGAATAAAGGATTACGCATCTCCATACGGGACAAAGTTCGTGTTATTGTGTTGAAGTCCGGCAGTTCAACCGGCCTGTTGCCAACGAAAAACATCAGGCCCTTGAGATTCAAGCCGATCCAATGCTTCTTCACTTGCCAGTTGATAAACAAATCCCCGCCGAGTAGGTTCCATGTCAATGATCCCCCAAACCACTAAGGTGCTGAGCAAGTCCTCTGCCTCAATGGGATTCAATCTCCCCTTGCGCGCGACCTGCCTGAACCGAAGTGCTTTGCCCTCTCGCCAATCGCGAAAGATCTTACCGATGTATTGGTCGTAATGAAATTCCGGACGATCAGACCGCATTTCATATTGCCAAACCTTCACCATAACGGGATTCGCTTTGAGGTTTTCGTCGCCTCGTCTCAAAAATGCCTGCCACCGTTCGGGACCTGCTTCGGCTGAAGAAACCGTTTCCGCAAAATGCGGCCGGCCCGCCGATCGGGGTATTTGCACTTCCAGCACGGTACGAAAATCCGCTTTCCAAACCTGCACTTCAAAAGGCACGGCGGGTCGGCAATGCGCTTGAGCGGCCTCGTTGAGCATGTGGTATTCCTCCTCCGCGTTTACACCGGCAATGCTTCCGTCGTCTTTGACCCCAATCAACAGCCTGCCACCGTCTGTATTGGCGAATGCAGAAAGGGTTCGGGCGATTTTTCGCGCATCGTCAACGCGCGTCTTGAAGTCTTGCCGTTGGTGCTCACCTTCGGCGATCATGTTCATCACGTAGGACATCGGAGGGTGAAGTTGGGCATTTTTTCGAGTTAAAC
>DAISXU010000231.1:0-2131 GCA_036825655.1 Flavobacteriales bacterium
AAGAACACCAAGGCATCCCGATTCGCGAGGTGTTCGGCCGTCAATCCGGTTGCACTCCAGGTGTCATCCGCGCCATTGACGACAACAAACTCATCGGCTTCAGCCGCAGCCCAACCCCATACGGTCTTCGCTAACGCACCACCATCGTATGACACTTCAACGCCTTCAGGAGCGAAGATAGCTGAAGGATTTTGTGGACCCTGTAGTGCTATGACTTGGTCTCCAAACGATTCAATTTCATAACCGTAGTAACCAAATTCACGCGCGCATTGGTAGTAGTGCGATGCGAAATCCACCATGCTCGCATCTGAGAAAAATGCCAATCCGCTTACCTCTAAAAAATGATCCATGACCTCATCCATCGAAGCGTCGGGACCGGGCAAGTCATCGCATGAGGCACCCCATTGCCAGAAAGAAAACGGATACTCAAGAACCGCGTACTCAAATGCAGATTCAAAATCTAAGTACTCGCCGAATTCAGACCCTTCTCCCTTGGCGTACCACACCAACCGGAGCAGGCTTTCCGCTCGATTCTTTAGCAACCGATCTTGAACCAATCGAATGCCTTCGCGACACGCTTCTGAACCATGATTCCGCAGAAATTCATAAATCCTTGGGTCCTCCAACGTCAAATTGATAGGAGCGACATAAGGAACACTCACAGCCACGTCATCGGGATAGAAGTAGCGATAAAAGGTTGTTGTTTGGCCACCTTTACTGATACCTGAAGCGAGCCAAGGGCCTTCATACCAGTCAGCAAACAACGTACGGATCCGGTGCAGGTCGCCTGCTGCTTGCTCGATGTTCAAGTACTCATAGTCCAGCACTTCGGGGACACTAGCGCCATAAAAGCGGTGCTCTACAATCAACTGATTCGCGCCAACCGCTGCTGTCAATTCAGCAGGATATTGACGCCCTCGAGCATACCCTTCTGTCACCAGCACCGTCGGCAATTCCCGGTCTGCGTGGGCAAGAAAAACCCGTTGAAAAAAGCTACCGCGCTCAGGATGTTCGTGATCTAAAGGCTGCTCGACATCCAGGACATAACATGCCTCAAAACCGGACATCGTCGCGATTCCTTGAAACCTCACACCTTCTAAATCGAACAAAAACGCCTCAAGTGGGGTCGCCTGAACGGCAATTTGAGAAAACGCCCGGTGGTGCGGAAGAGACACCATGCCAAAGCTGATCAACCAAAGAAGTCCGAGGGATGCCGTCGTGCCGTTCATCGTGTGCATTTATCTCTGCAACTTAATCCAACTTCAAGAAACAAAAAAGCCCCTGCTCAGTGCAGGGGCTTTTTTCTCTAAACCAGTTGGTTTTAGAATCCGAGCTGCTCACGGAAATCGCGGAACTCCAGATCTTTTTCAGCTTTTGCTCTCAACGAGCCGTCCTTTGAAAGCGCCTCAGTGAGGTGGGTTTTAACGCCAGCACCGTCATTCAACCGAGCACAAGCAATGGCCATGATGTAAGAAGCAACCGCGCTTTCATCGTCCGCATTCTCTAGCACCGTTTTCGCCCCTGCTGCATCGCCATTGAGCAGCTTCGCCAATGCAACGTTCACCGTGTTTTCACGGCCCATGTTGCTCAAGGCAGAACCATAGTCCCCCTTTTGGATCAAGATGATGCCTTTGTTAAAGGCCACCTCAGGACCAGCACCTGCAGCCTCGTTCAAGAGCTTCATGGCGCCATCAATGTCCCCTTCCAAACGCTTGATTGCGCCGAGGTTGTTGAGTACCGCGCGCTCACGGGAAATGGCAAGCGCAGCATTGAATTGTTCCTTTGCTTGGTTCATGCGGCCCATCTCCATCAAGCACCACCCCGCATTGTTGGCTCCACGGAAATCATCCTCATGGATGCGAGCTGCACTTTGGTAGATGCCCAGTTTGTCGTTGACATCTTCAAACAAACTCGCTGCAAAGAGGAGTTCTTCTATGGTCAGAACATCTGGGTTGGATTTACACAGATCCATCAATTCTTCGTCCGTGTAGCCCTCCACATCATAGGAAACGACCAGGCGTGAACGACGCAGCTCTGGAAGAATCGCATCTTCAATCTCCCTGTAAGTCTTCGCAATGTTGCGAATTTCTTCCTCCCGCTTGTTCTTGTCAGAGTACATGCTCAAAACGCG
>DAISXU010000232.1:0-2124 GCA_036825655.1 Flavobacteriales bacterium
CCCATCATCAAAAGCGACACCTGCTAACAAGGCATCGTAAGCCTCCAAGACAGATGCCGATTCACCTGGAGCCAAATCCCCAAATTCAACAAGGCCACCCAAAACAGATTCCACCTTGGGGTTGTCGGAACTCAAAGATCCAACAACATTGAATGCCGTATCCAGTCCAACGTTGGTCACCTCAATGTCCAGCGCAAGCAACTCACCTGACTCTGGAATGCCATTGCCGTTATTCAAAGCAACAGCTCCAACGGCATCCGTCCATGCAACGCTCTCGTCCACCACATAAGGACCTTCAGCAGGAAAAACAGAGACGGTAGCCTGGTAAGGAAGGCAATTAAAGGCTGTTCCTGTGATCAACAATTCCATGGGCTCAGCAAGTGGTGTTTCGAAGTCCAAACTCAAGCTCCCATTGGACACCCAACCCCTCGCCAGCAACTGACCGTCAACTGTGGCTGCAACGAGTGCATTCTCGACGGGACAAAACACTTCCAAGGCATTGACTCCCAAGGGAACCTCCGTCTCGTGACTGAGTGTCAACTCTTGGGGCATGGCGGTTCGCAGCACCAACGATGGGTCCCCCAGCAAACACCAAGTATCCATCATCTCTTCGCCCGCGCCTCCATAAGCCTCTACCATTCCACTGCACCCATGGAAGTGAATGCCCCCGAGTGTATGCTCAGTTGTCACACCACCACCTGCGGCAATCAAGGCGTTCATTTCATCTTGCCCTTCCATGGGCGGTGCCCAACTTTGAAGGACACTTGAAAACGCACCGCCAATTCCTCCCGTTGCATCGCCACCTGCCTCCAGCTTGCTCCAAACTTCCCCAAAACAATCTCCAGAACCCGTTGCCTCGTCAAAATCACCCACGCAGCAGCCTACGATGATGAAATAGGGCCACATCCCATCATTGTGCAAGAGGGCCATGTCATTGTTCGTGAATCCCGTGGTCGCAATGCTGTTGTGCGATCCGTGTCCTGTGTAGTTGATCAGAGAAACCCCATCATTCACCGCATTCGCAAAGTGATTCGGATTGGGAGAGCCATTGGCATCGGCCGTTGAACCGCCGCTAGGCGAAGAATTGCCTTGATTGCCATCGTACAATTCCTGAATCGAAGTGTATGTGAAGTCCAAAAGCTGCGCTTTGATGGCATTGTTGTGCTGCCAATCACTTTGACCATCATCCCCAAATCCCGCACCTTCCGCACTGCCTATGGCCACAGCATGGCTAAACCAATCCGAATCCATCAATGGATTTCTTTCATAGGTCAACGACCTTTGGATGATGGATGTCAATTCCGCCGCGGTATGCGCTAAGAACCGCCCCACCAACAATTCTGGATAATGATCATCACCTTCGATGAATCCATAGCAGGGATCACAATACCCTGCTCCTCCGCCATTGACGACCAATTCGGATGGAATGACATCTTCATCGCCTGCGAGCACAAGGTAACTGTAACCCGAAAGGGCATAAGCCTCATCCACGTATTGACCGATAGCAGCTGGCGTAAAACCTGCTTCAGCAACATCCACTACATCCACGATGAATCCTTTTTCGCGCTTCCACTGAATCCACGGTGCCAACGCTTCAAAATAGTCCGGAGGACTCAACACTAAGATGCTCCCATATTCATCAAGCTGGTCATAGCGCTGTTGAGAAGGAGGATTCAAAAACCTCCGAGCATGCAGTTCCGCAAACATGGGATCTGTTGGCGCTGAAATCCGAGGAATCTGCCCGTCATTTGGCGTGAAACGAACCGTAATGGACGAATAAACCCGAACGGTCTGATCCGATGATCGGTAAGCTACTGGACGCAAGTGCATGGACTGGCCCCAAGCGCCACGCCATTGAAACGCATCTCCCAACTGCAAAGGTGAAGCTGGCCAAAAACCACCCCCTTCATAACTGGCCCCTTCAACCCGAGGTATCAAGGCGGGATCAACATTGCGATAAAGGTTGCCTCTTGAAGGAACAACGGGGACTTCCGAATGGTCCTCGAAGGTGGCCTCTTCCAAAGTCCAAGACCAACCCGCGGTTGTCTCCCAAAGCAAGGAAGTCGAAAATTGGCATAAATCTGGAACTCCAGATTCCAAAATTGGCGTCGCATCAGAATGCCT
>DAISXU010000233.1:0-2110 GCA_036825655.1 Flavobacteriales bacterium
CCCAACAATCCGGACCGCGTTTACTACGGTGCGGATGCAGGGTTTGGTTACATTGAAAATGGAGTCATCGAAGAAAACACGGGAGATGGATTGCCCAACAACCCTGTGGTGGACATTGCTGTAGCGGATGACGGCGCTTACATGTTGGTGGCCATGAGCAACAGCCGGGTGTACCGCAGCAATGGATCCGATTTCTCTTCGTTTGCCCTCATCAGTGGCAACAGCGATGGCTTGTTGCCGCAAAGTGGTTTGGCCCGTGCACGAATTGACATCTCCCAAGATGATTCTGACCATGCCTTCGCCTTGTTTGCGAACAGCCAGCGGTTGTTCGGTGGACTCTACCATTCCTCTGATGGAGGTTTCACTTGGGCCGAAGTTTGGCCTGCCGGTTTGGATGACTTGACACCGCTTCCTCGCGCTCAGGGTGTCTATGATTTGGCTTTAGGGATCAAGAAGGGGCAGCCGGATTTGGCTTTCGTCGGTGGAATTGAGTTGTGGCGTTCAGGCCCCAATCAACAAGCGGAGCAAGCTGCCTTTGCTTTTGATTTCCCAGGAACGGATTTCGACGTGCATGCTGATGTGCATGAGATCATCTTCACTCCAGGTGGGACGATGTACGTCGCCACGGATGGCGGATTGTACAAGTCTCTCGATGGAGGTGAATCGTACATCGAATGCAACCGGGACTACTCGGTCACCCAATTTTACGGCATCGCCCACAGCGCGCGCTCTGCGGTGCTGGGTGGAACGCAGGACAACGGTTCCTTGTTCATTCCTGCCAACGGCACTTTCCTCAGCGACCAAGAGGCCATTGAGGTAAACGGTGGAGACGGATTCGATTGCGCCATTAGCCAAGTGACCGAGACTCCTGACGGAACGACGGCTTGGTTTGCTGCTTCCCAGAACGGGGGCTTGGTTAGAGGGAACATTGCTCCAGGCAATTTCAACAACTACGGCAACTTTTGGGACGACGACATCGCAGACCTGTTGAACGATCAGGGAGAAATCGGTCAGTTTTACACGATGGTTCGGTTATACGAGAACACCGAAGACGCAGCTTCCCAACGGGACATCATCTTGGTCAATCCCTATGACGTAACGGTAACGGATAGCACCTTCGTTCTGAATACGAGCAACCAGAACCTTCCGTTTGAGTACACGCTGCCCGAAGGCGTGGAGCTACCGTACTACGATGAAATTGTTCGTCCGGACCGTTTATTGGAAGCACCGTTAACGGAGGATCCAGATTACTTCTGGCTTGATCCCCAATCTTATGAGGAGATTTTGGAGTGCACAACGGACAGCACCCTGACGGGAACAGAAGACGTCATAGAGTCCATTACGTTTGTCTACGATAGCATTTGGGTAGAAGCGTTGAATGAATACTATGTCTTCGAAGTAGGTTCAGACACCACATTCACTACCGTTGATGTCTATGACTTCACTGAGACTTGCGACACGATGTACTTTCATGCGAGTGACGTGATCATGGATGAGCCAGGAAGGTTGAAAGTGCGCGATCCTTACACGACCATCACAGCAGTTGGATTCCAAGGTGCTGAAGGCATTTGGATCACGCGTGACGGCTTGAATTTCAACACCACTCCAGATTGGATTCGCTTGGACAATGCTCCAGGATCAGGTGGGGCTAAAGCCATTGAATTCACTGAGAACATTGAGCCAGAAGCTGGAAATCACATGTTTGTCAGCGGTTGGGATGGAAAGCTCTATCGCTTTGATGGCTTGGAAGAGATTTGGTCGCAAGAGGATGTTCCTGCGAACATGAGGAAAGAGATTGAAACCGCAGGTTCGACCATTACGGGAATTTCAGTAGATGCCAATAACCCCAACCACGTGGTCATCACCGTGGGAGGATACGGAGTGTCTGCGGAAGGCAAAGTTCGCGAATCGTTCAATGCTTTGTCTGATGCACCGACCTTTGCAAGCATCTGGTATGCAAGCGGCGATCTGGCTCGGATGCCATGTTACGACGTCATCATCGATGCCATGGATCCTTCAGGTGAGACCATTTTGGTTGGAACTGAGTTTGGCATTTATGCAACGGACAATGGAGGAAGCGATTGGTTTTACACAGCTGAGAACACTGGAG
>DAISXU010000234.1:0-2080 GCA_036825655.1 Flavobacteriales bacterium
TCGTCATCGTAGTGGATTACCTTTAAGAGGTCAGCGAACTAAGAACAATTCCCGCACCCGGAAGGGCCGTCGGAAAACTGTTGCTAACAAGAAGAAATAATCGACTTCATCGGTCAGATAACGAGCCGCAAGGCTGATCACCTTTAAACATTACGACGATGGCGAAGAACGTCAAAAAGAAGAAGAAAGTTGTTGTGGAGGCCATGGGCCAAGTCCACATCCACTCTTCATTCAACAACATCATCATTTCTCTTACGAACAACCAAGGCCAAGTGATTTCTTGGTCGAGCGCCGGCAAGATGGGTTTCCGGGGTTCGAAGAAGAACACACCTTACGCAGCGCAAGTTGCGGCTGAGGATTGTGGTAAGGAAGCACATGAATTGGGATTGCGCAAAATCCGCGCTTTCGTGAAAGGGCCAGGTGCAGGCCGTGAGAGTGCCATGCGCGCGCTCCACAACATGGGCATCGAAATCATTGAAATTGTGGATGCCACTGGCCTCCCACACAACGGATGCCGTCCGCCTAAGCGCCGTCGCGTCTAATTCCTCATCGTCTAACTAAAGCACTGAAGAACTGATATGGCACGTTATCGCGGACCCAAATCGAAAATTAGCCGTCGTTTTAAAGACCCCATTTTTGGCCCGGACAAGGCGCTTGAGCGCCGTCCATATGGACCGGGGCAACACGGCAATGCCCGTCGTCGTAAGAAAGAGTCTGAGTACTCGATTCAATTGGCGGAGAAGCAAAAAGCTAAGTACACCTATGGTATTCTCGAGAAGCAATTCTCGAACATGTTTGAGGCAGCGAATGCTCGCCCAGGCATTACCGGTGAAATCCTGCTCCAATTCTGTGAAAGCCGATTGGACAATGTCGTTTACCGCATGGGGGTTTCCCCAACTCGTCGCGGTGCTCGCCAGCTGGTTTCTCACCGACACATCACCGTCAATGGTCATGTAGTGAACATCCCAAGCTACCGCTTGCGTCCAGGAGACGTGGTTGGAGTGCGGGAGAAGAGCAAGTCGCTTTTGGCGATCAGCAGCTCATTGGCCGTTTCATCACAACGCCACGATTGGCTATCATGGGACAACAAGTCCATGACAGGCAATTTCATCAGCGTTCCTACTCGGGATCAAATTCCAGAGTCTATCAAGGAATCGTTGATCGTGGAATTGTACTCTAAGTAATCCAGAAACCCTCATCGAACATGGCAATTCTCGATTTCCAAAAACCCGATAAGGTGGTGATGTTGGACTCTTCGGAGTTCGCAGGCCGTTTTGAATTCCGTCCCTTGGAGCCAGGTTTTGGCATCACGGTCGGCAATGCATTGCGTCGAATCATGCTTTCCAGCTTGGAAGGCTTCGCCATCACCAACGTTCGCATTGACGGCGTTGAACATGAGTTCAGCACCATCAAAGGCGTATCCAATGATGTAACGGACATCATCTTGAACTTGAAGCAAGTGCGTTTCAAGCGTCAAATCGAATCCACCGACTCGGAGACGGTCGTGGTGACGGTTTCAGGTCAAGATGCAATGACTGCTGGAGACATCGGTAAGTTTACCAGTGCATTCCAGGTGATGAACCCAGACTTGGTCATTTGCACCATGGATTCTTCAGTTTCTCTTACCCTCGAGTTGACCATTGGCAAAGGCCGTGGTTACGTTCAAGCAGAAGAGAACAAGCTGGCTGAGCCCCCCATGGGCACCATTTCTATGGATGCCATCTTTACGCCGATTCGCAACGTCAAGTACGCTGTAGAAAACTACCGTGTGGAGCAACGCACCGATTACGAGAAGTTGATTTTCGAAATCGAATGCGATGGCAGCATAAGCCCAAAAGACGCGCTTCAAGAAGCGGCAAAGGCCAAAAAATTGTACGTTGCCCGTCCTGTCATATCGCTGTTTGGAGTCACTACGCGGGTGCAGGAGATTTGCTGAGTTTTGTACGTGTGGGCACGCTCGATACACCGGATGCGCTGCCACCTGATATCCACATCTATACGGCCTCGAAACAGCCCTGGGTCATTTTGCCGGCGGGTACGCCGGCCTCTGCCAGAACAGCACCTATTGCGGCACTGATGT
>DAISXU010000235.1:0-2069 GCA_036825655.1 Flavobacteriales bacterium
GGTGGTCAGCAATTCCATCTTGGTCAGAATCCACAGGGCATCCACTTGCATCCACAGTTGCCTCCGCATCGGTGTTGTAACATTGGTCTTTCCTGTCGGGTATGCCATCCGAATCGCTATCCAGGTTGCGAGCCAAAACAGTTTCTGGAATGCGCGGGTCCTGGAAAGTTTTTGCCCCTGGCCTCCATCCCAAACCGATGCTAAAAGTCGTCAAAGCGTCTTTGGAAGAGTTTGGAATTGGATCAATGCCAGGCTCAAGTCCTAAAAACGTCCAGCTAGCCGCCTCAACTGTCAACTGATCTCCAATTCTCCAATCCAATCCGAAGCGGACAGGAATTCCCCAGTTTTGTGCGTTCAGCACTTGGGATTCCAGATCAAAGTCGGGCGTGACAGTCTCCGCTTCGAGCCGCGCATAGGGCGCGTTTTCTGCCATGTCGTAGAGTTGCCCATCTGACCAAAGGAAATAGGGGTTTCCAGTAGCATCCATGAGGTCAGAGTATACGGTTTGTTGATACCGTCCGACTCCCATTCCAATGAAGGGGTTGATTCTCAAGTCAGGCCTCCAGTTGGGATGCCATTGAAGCCCCAAATGGCCGCCTTGAATTTGTTCTATGGATCGGTCGTGCGGGACGGTAGTCAGTCCAAAAGCACCCACACTCACACCGCTCTCTATTCGCAATACCCGTGCAAGATCCCAGCGGGCGGTGGCCGTGGTCAGAAAAGCGCCAGAAGCTCCTGGGCCATGGGTCGAACCGAGGTATCCCGTTGAGCCCGTGGACAACGCGAATTGCCAGGGGTGGGAACTTTGGCCCAACACCCATTGACTTGCAAGAAGGCAAACGACACAATAGAGAAATCGCATGCTCAGAATACGGAAATTGGTTCTCCAAGGTTACATATGTATGCTCGAATTGAATGCTAACGGGTTGAATTCCGTATTTTTACCGCAACACCTTAGTCTTGAGAAATTGATGATTCACTCCTTTCGCCGTTTTGGTGCACTGTTGTCGTTGCTGTTGCTGAGTTTCTTTTCTTGGTCGCAGGATGACTTATTGCTCGTGAGTGGCACCTTGTCCGATGATGCCAATAGGAAGAAACTCACGGGCGTGGAGGTTGTGGTGTACCAAGATGGGGTTGAATTTGACCGCATGTCTACGGATGCGCGTGCTTCCTATTCATTTCAATTGCCGCTGCGCCACGACTACCTCTTTAGCTATGAGTTTGAAGGGTACGGCAATAAGCGGATTCAGGTGGACGCTTCCGGCGTGCCATTGGAAGACTTGAAGGGAGGGTTCAACTTGGACTTGGACATGACCCTTTTCACCTTGGTGGAGGGGTTTGATGAGAGCATATTGGAAGACCCTTATGGCAAGGCAAGCTTTGATTCTCAGAGGAATACCGTAGCATTTGACTTTGACTACACGGCCCGAATGAAAACCCGGGTGGAAAATGAGTTTGATCGAGTGGAGAGGATGGCTGAGTCACTCGCTCAAATGAAGAAGGACTTTGCGGATTTGATGTCGCGTGGAGACGCTTTCTTGGCGAGGCAAAAGTGGGAAGACGCGCTGAAATCATTCACGGATGCGTTGGCGTTATTTCCGGATGATTCGCAGGCTTTGGCAAAGCAGGCGGAGGCGCAAGCTGCTGTAGACGCGGCCAAGAATGCCGAACAACTTGAGGCAGATTTTCAGGCTGCCTTGGATGAAGGGAATTCCTTTCTGAAAGCAGATCGCTTGGATCGTTCTCGGGAAGCGTTTGAAAGTGCACAAGCGCTTAAGCCCACAGCGCCGGAGCCGGCGGATGGTTTAGCTCGAGTGGCCGCCCGTGAGGCTGAATTGGGTGAAGACGCAGCCTATGCGAGCAAGGTCGCAGCGGCCGATAAGGCATTCAAGGAACAGCGTTATGATTCCGCCAAATCGTTGTACGAGGAGGCGAGTTCGATGAAGTCCAGCGAACGCTACCCCAGGGATCAAATCACGGCCTGCAATTCCGCCTTGAACGCCATGGCAGCGGATGCCGCAGCTTTAGCAGCCCGCGCAACGATTCAGGTGCTCCACGTGCACCACGTT
>DAISXU010000236.1:0-2060 GCA_036825655.1 Flavobacteriales bacterium
AACCAAGCATGCACTCATCCTTTAATTCCATTTATCGTGTACGACATACACGATGCTAAAAAGGAGAGGGGTTTTGAAATGAACCACAAGGCGGGCTCGTCGGTTCTGAACCTATATTTGCAGGATAGATTCGAAAGACCATGGCTACCACCACGCGCGCTCGGAGCACGAAAGCCGCACCACCAAAGGCAAAGCGCTCTCCTAAATCGACTCAACCTCCCCATTCGAAGGAGGTCTATGAACGTTGGTTCCGTGACATGTACCTCATGCGAAAGTTTGAGGAACGATGCGGTCAATTGTATATCCAACAAAAATTTGGCGGATTTTGCCACTTGTACATTGGACAAGAAGCCATCTTGGCCGGTCTGGTTGAGGCCGTTCGTCCAACGGACCGTTTGATCACCGCTTACCGCGATCACGCTCATCCTTTGGCGTTGGGCACGGATCCTCGGCAGGTCATGGCGGAACTTTACGGGAAGAAAACAGGCACGAGCAAAGGAAAGGGGGGCTCCATGCACATGTTTGACAAGCAGCGTAACCTGTTTGGAGGCCATGGCATTGTGGGAGGCCAAATCGGCTTGGGAGCTGGTATCGCGTTTGCCGACAAGTACAGAAAGGAGGATCACGTGACCCTCACTTTTTTCGGTGACGGAGCAGCCCGTCAAGGCATCTTGCATGAGACATTTAACATGGCGATGACCTGGAAACTTCCAGTCATTTTCATTGTAGAGAACAACCAGTATGCCATGGGCACCTCCGTAGAGCGCACTTCCAATGTGACGGATTTACGGAAATTGGGTGCGAGCTATGAAATGCCCGCGGCTGCAGTTGACGGAATGAGCCCAGAGGCTGTTTACGACGCGATTTCAGAAGCTGCTGCTCATTGCCGTGCAGGCAAAGGCCCCTATCTCTTGGACATTCAAACCTACCGGTACAAAGGGCATTCGATGTCCGATCCTCAGAAGTATCGGACAAAGGATGAAGTGTCAGAATACCTCCAAAAGGACCCCATTTTGCACGTACGCAACGTCTTGTTGGACCAAGGCTGGGCCACTGAGGAATCTTTGAAAGAAGTAGAGAAGGAAGTAAAGGCATTGGTAGAAGAGAGCATCGAGTTTGCTGAAAACAGCCCGATGCCTGATCCGAGTGAGCTCTATGAGGATGTTTATTCCGACCCCTACCCATTTGTGAACGATTGATTTAAGTTGAAAACAGAACCTATTTACCTCTAGTCATGGCTGAAATCATCCGAATGCCGAAATTGAGCGATACGATGACCGAAGGAGTCGTCGCCGCTTGGCACAAAAACATTGGCGATGTGGTTGAGAATGGCGAGTTGCTCGCGGAAATCGAGACCGATAAGGCCACGATGGAATTTGAATCATTCAACGATGGTGTTCTGCTTCACATCGGTGTGCCAGAAGGTGGGGCAGCTCCAGTGGATAGTGTGTTGTGCATCGTCGGTGAATCGGGAGAAGATTTTCAAGCGCTACTGGACAATGAAGCATCTGGCCCTGCCCCTGAAGCGCCATCGCCTGTAGCTCCGGCCCCTGCCCCTGCTGCGGTTGCCTCTGCTCCAGCCCCTGCTCCAGCTTCGGCTGCAGCTCCGGCGCCTTCGGTTGCGGCTGTTGCTGCACCTGCACCTTCCATGAATGGCCGATTGAAAGCATCGCCTCTTGCCAAGCGATTGGCTGAAGAACGTGGCATTCCGCTCGGGGTTGTTCCGGGAAGCGGGGATGCTGGACGAATCGTGAAACGTGACATCGAGGCTTTTGTACCTTCAGCAGCACCCGTTGCATCGGGTGAAGGGCGGTTTACGGAAGTTGCGGTTTCTCAAATGCGAAAGACCATTGCACGCCGCTTGGCCGAAAGCAAGTTCAGTGCTCCGCACTTTTATTTGTCGCTTTCCATCAACATGGATGAGGCCATTGCAGCGCGCGAGCGAATCAATGCATTGCCTGACACCAAAGTGAGTTTCAACGACATGGTGGTGAAGGCCTCTGCTTTGGCCTTGAAAAAACACCCTGCGGTCAATAGCTCTTGGTTAGGGGATCGCATCC
>DAISXU010000237.1:0-2030 GCA_036825655.1 Flavobacteriales bacterium
CTGAATCCCGTTGATGCCTGGATTTGGTCCAAAGACGGGGGGTACCAAGAAGGAAACAACATCGGACACGGGAGAATTGCTTGGAGCGCCTCGCCATCTGAGGCACCGAAAGTGTTGATGAATTCAATGGCACCAAGGCCAGCAGTGCAGCATGTCGTGGGCGAAGTGCGTAACCACCGCACTGGAAAAAGGATGGAGATTCACCTCGAAGGCAGTGATTTACGTGCCATGGAAGGGGGCCTGCAGGTCTGGTCAATTCCATTGGACGCCCCTTTGATTGGTAAGGCGCTTGAAGTGGATCTCTACAAAAATGGCAAGTTTCAATGTGCCTTTGCAACCGAGCGTGGAGTTCACCTCATCGACGTGTTGGGGCGAGAAGTATCCGGTTTCCCATTGACACCAAGTGGAGGGGTTCGCGCCTGGTTATTGGCTGATTACGATCGAAATCGGTCGTACCGGTTTTTGGTGGCAACCGCCTCCGGCTCGTTATTGAACTACAGGGAGGAAGGAGCCAAAACTCCCGGGTGGAGACATGCATCCACCGGCGTTGCCATTGCGCATTTGGCCCATGTACGAGTGGGGTCCAAAGACTACATTTTCGCCAGCCACGAGGACGAGTCCGTGCGCTTGCTTAGCAGGTCCGGCCAGGACCGATCAACCACCTCAGTCACCTTTCCTGCGGACCAAATCCCGGCGTTTCGAAAGGCCGGAAGCATTGAGTCGTCCACCTTGCTGTACGTCGACTCAGAAGGGTGGGTCCAAGAGCGCACCTTCGGAGCGAATGAGCCAGTGGGCATGAGTCGCCGCACCAAGGGCAGTCAGGTGTCCATGGAAGATGTCGACCAGGACGGAAGGTTGGAAGTTGTGGTGTTGGACGCAACGGGCAATCGCACCGTTTGGGACCAGCGAAACGAGCAGGTGCAGTAAACGATCAGTCTTACGATAAGACAGACCTGCTGATGACGATGCGTTGCACCTCGGATGTACCTTCGTAAATCTGTGTGATTTTCGCATCCCGCATCAGGCGTTCCACATGGTATTCTTTCACGAATCCATAACCTCCATGGATCTGAACCGCTTCAACAGTTTGCTTCATGGCCACTTCAGAGGCATACAATTTGGCCATGCTGGAAGCCAAATCATAGTCCTCACCTTGGTCTTTCAACCAAGCGGATTTAAGGACCAACAAGCGGGCTGCCTCGATTTGGGTAGCCATATCCGCCAGCTTAAAAGCGATGGCTTGGTGCCTTGAGATTTCTTTCCCAAAAGCCTTGCGCTCCTTGGAATAGGCCAATGCCAATTCGAAGGCACCCGATGCAATCCCCAACGCCTGAGCCGCAATCCCAATTCTTCCACCGGCCAGGGTTTTCATGGCGAACTTGAAGCCAAATCCATCTTCACCAATGCGATTCTCTTTGGGTACTTTCACATCGTTGAACAGCAAGGTGTGCGTGTCTGAGCCGCGGATGCCCAACTTGTCTTCTTTCGCTCCAACGATGAATCCAGGCATGCCCCGCTCGACGATCAAGGCGTTGATCCCTCGGTGTCCTTTTTCAGGGTCGGTTTGAGCGATGACGAGGTAGGTGGAGGCGGTGCTTCCGTTGGTAATCCAGTTTTTCGTCCCGTTGAGCAGGTAGTGGTCCCCCATGTCCACTGCTGTGGTACGTTGAGAAGTCGCATCAGACCCGGCCTCAGGTTCGCTCAAGCAGAAGGCACCAATTCTCTGACCGGATGCCAAAGGGACCAAAAATTTCTGTTTTTGCTCCTCAGATCCAAATGCCTGCAATCCATAGCAGACCAGTGAATTGTTGACGCTCATGCAGACGCTGGCGGAGGCATCAATTTTGGAGATTTCTTCCATCGCCAAGGCGTACGATATGGTGTCCATTCCTGATCCGCCGTATTGCGGGTCGACCATCATGCCCATGAATCCGAGCTCGCCGAGCTGCTTGATTTCTTCTGTGGGGAATCGTTGGTCCCGATCGCGTTCTATGACGCCAGGTTTCAGCACATTTTGGGCGAAATCGCGG
>DAISXU010000238.1:0-1905 GCA_036825655.1 Flavobacteriales bacterium
ATGGACGGCGCTGAAGGACCGCAAGGTGAGCCCGGCATGGACGGCGCTGAAGGACCGCAAGGTGAGCCCGGCGAAATGGGAATTGCGGGAGCCAGTGCTTACGAAATTTGGCTGAACCTCGGAAACACGGGAAGCGAACAAGATTTCATTGATTACCTATCTGGAAATGCTGATTTTGCGCCATCAACACATGGGGTATTTGACTCAGAATCAAATGGATCAACCTTCGTCGTAGAGCATGCAACATCTACGCTGAGCATTGAACTGTGGGGTTCCTCAGGAGGCGCGGGTGGTGATATTTGTGGCTCCATGCCTGGCCAGTCAGACTGTTCGCTTTGCAATGCGGAAGGCGGCGCGGGTGGCGCGGCCCTTAAACTGTTCAGCATGGTCTACAACCTTGCAAACGGTGACACTTTGCAATTGATTCAAGGTCAGATTGGAAGCGCAGGTGAACTTGTTTCATGCGAAGTCGGAACAACCGGATGGGTGGATTGGGATTGTGGTCCCGCTGCAAATGGTGAAAACGGAGGCATCACTCAACTGCTGCTCAATGGTAATGTCATCGCAGAAATATCTGGCGGTGTCGCCGGGACGGGGGCTTGCATTGGTTGCCAAGGCAATGGGTGCTTTGAGGGTGAAGAGGGAGCAAGCGGAGCATTGCAATCAATTGCACCTTGGGTTTCCGTGCTTTCTACTGAAACCTTGGATGCGCCTACGGGATCCCGAATGATCCTGCGATACTGATTCTAGCCTTGCTGCTTTTGGTCAACGCAAGCTAACTTGCGCTTCGATTGGTTGACCTATGCCAACGGAATCCATGAAAGTATCTGGCTTTACCTTCATTCGCAATGCCGTCGACTACGACTATCCGATTGTCGAGGCCATTCAATCCATTCTTCCGTTATGCGACGAAGTCATCGTTGCAGTGGGGAAATCAGATGATGCAACTTTGCCTCTGATTCAATCCATCGAATCCGATCGAATCCGCATCATCAACACGGTTTGGGATGATTCGCAGCGGGAAGGTGGTCGGGTCCTAGCCATGGAAACAGACAAGGCGCTTTCACATGTAGCAGATGACAGCGATTGGTGCATATACATTCAAGGCGACGAAGTATTGCATGAAGGCGGTTATGAAGCGATTCGAACTGCAATGAAAGCCCATCTGCATCGCTCAGAAATAGACGGTCTGCTATTGCCATATCGGCATTTTTACGGATCCTATGACTACGTTGGAACCAGCAGCAAATGGTACAGAAATGAAATTCGAATCATCAAACCCCGGCGCGGGATATACTCGTTTCGGGATGCCCAGGGCTTCCGGAAGCCGCCCAGTCAAAAATTGCGTGTTGCTCGGGTGAAGGCATTTATGCATCATTACGGTTGGGTAAAGGAACCCGAAGCGATGCAGCGAAAACAGGAAAACTTCCACAAAATGTGGCACGATGATCGTTGGATCTCGGACCATGTTATCGCAGCTGATGCATATGATTACGGGAGGGATGTCAGCCAGCTCGATCGATTCAACGGCTCGCATCCTGGCGTCATGCTTCCACGCATCCAGCAACAGAATTGGACCTTCGACACCGACATCACCGTGGATCGACGAACCGCGAAAGACCGAATCAAATCATTCTGCTATGAAAAGCTTGGAATCGAGCTCGGTTACAAGAACTATCTTGCGGCGCGTTAGGAAAGAAATAAAAGAGGCACAACATGGCAATGATTGAAGAATTGGAACGCTCAGGCAATTGGCTGTTCCGCGGACGCTCCTACTTTCCACTCGCGCTTTACGCATTGATGGCTGTGGTCATTGGGATGAAGTGGGATCCGCTGTTTCAAGAGTTTGACACGATGCCAGCTATCGCTTGCATTGCAATATCCATGCTGGGCCTTGTCATCCGT
>DAISXU010000239.1:0-1859 GCA_036825655.1 Flavobacteriales bacterium
AATGCGCGCTTTCCAGTGGAAACGAAAACCTTGGGCTGCCAGGGTCCAATCGGTGAGGTCAGGGTCCTCTCGCGTCTTCACGGATTCGATCCAACGCATCCAGCGAGGCATCGCTTCGAGATCACTCCAAACAGTCCAAACCTGAGCGACAGGTGCATGAACTTCGGTGGTTACGGTGTGGTCCAGCCAACGTCCCATCGGTTCAGGCCACCGCGGTATTGGTGGCCAGCTTTGCCGGCGCTCCAAGAATGGCTGCAGCAGCAAGATGACCACTCATCGTGGCTCCCTCCATTGAATCGATGTAATCCTGTCGGGTGTAGCTACCAGCAAGGAAAAAATTACTGACTGGCGTGCGTTGATCAGGGCGATACGGCTCCATTCCAGGGGCTTCTCGATATAAAGACTGGGCCAACTTCACAACATTGCTCCAAGTGAGATTCAAGTGCTGAGCTGATGGGAAAAGTTTCCGCACCTGAGCATCGGTGTGAGCAACGATGTCACTCACGGATTTTGGGATCCAGGGGTCGCCCGGAGTCAGGACGCACTGCAACAACGATCCTTCCCCTGGCTTGCGGTAATCCTCTGGGCTCGCCAATGCCAAATCAGCGAAACAACTGAAGTCTGCGTCAGCGGTGTACAGCAAATTATTTAAGCCAATCGGATTGGACAGATCCGTCCGACGTGTATCAGCGAGATCTCCTTCCGCCAGTTCCGTGACCCAACCGTCGTAGCGCAGCTGCACCGTGGCCACCGGAACAGCCTCCAAACGATGAATGGCATCGAATTGCTCATGCTTACGCCACGCATCAGGGAGAAGGCGCTGGATTCCTGGAACATCACAGGCCGCGAGATACACATCCGCCTGAACATCGCGTTCTCCCTCGGGAGTGCTCAAGGTCAGGGACGTCACCTTCGGGGTCTCACCTTCCTCGTAATGCACCTCCTTCACCCGGTGGCGAAGATGCAACGTGGCGCCGCGTTCTTGGATGTAAGCCAAAATTGGACCGGTAAGCCATCGATGCGGCGAACCTTTCAGCAGATTGAGCTTTGAAGCCTCTGTTTTGGAAGCAAACATCATGAAAATGGTCAACATGCATCGCGCCGAAATGGCTTCGCAATCAATGAAGCCCAAGGCGTAAGCAATCGGATTCCACATTCTGCGAATGCTTTCCAGGCTGCCTCCATGGCTAACAAACCAGGTCTGAAAACTCACAGAGTCCAAGGCGCGAATCGTGCGCATCGCCCCTTCGTAATCAACAAGGCCCCGAACGATTGGACTTGTTCCCAAGGCCAATGCATTGCGCAATTTGTCGACCCAGGTGAGCTGCGGAGTTGTAAAAAAAGCCTTGAGGCCATTAAACGGAGCACCAATAGGGAAACGAAAATCGAGTTCGCGCAGATCACCTCCGCTATTCACAAACAAATGCGTGTGATCTTTGGGCAACAAATTGTCAATCGCACCCACCTTGCGCATCAGAGCAAAGAGGTTCGCGTAATTGAAAAAGAAAACATGCAATCCCATCTCTATGTGATTCTCGTTTTCGTCCACCCAGCTGCCGACTTTGCCGCCCATAAACGGACGCGCCTCATAGAGGTCCACTTTGTGACCTGCATCAACGAGGTCGACGGCAGCGGCTAGGCCGGCCAGTCCTGAGCCCACAATCGCGACCTGCACCAGCGCTTCAACTAAGAATTCAATGACTCTATGAATCCGAACGCCTTAACTGCTTCAAGCACGAGACGCGTGGGTTCAATACAGTGATGAAAGGCCAGCTGGACTCTTGACTCATGACCACCTCCACCCCCAGTACTGCGACTCACACAGCCAAAGGTGGAAAAGGCATTCAGATCACTGATCC
>DAISXU010000240.1:0-1853 GCA_036825655.1 Flavobacteriales bacterium
TGGCGAAATAGGTCATGGAGAAGGCCTCACTTCTCTTAAAAACCGGAGCGATCGGGTAGGCATTTCGGCAGTGGGCGAATGTTGCGCGCACAATTATCGACATGACAAAAACGGCCAGTCCGAGTTTTTCATTCAGTACCAGAAAAGTCCACCCCATTGGAAGATTTTGACCGGAGACAGGTACCAGTACATCTCCGTTTCAGTGCTTTATGATTCGGAATTAAACCGCTATTATTCCACTGTAAATGTCAGGTGATGACTGCCATTTGTGAAGATGCTCATTAAAAACCCCAACATGTTCCAACTTCCCTGCTACTTCTCCATGCTCCTGCTCACCTTGATGGCGGGCACGGCCCTCGCGGATTCCCCACTGACCAGCACCGACATCGCACAGGCGTATGCGGACGAGCCGCTGGTGCAAGAAGGCGTGGCGTGCAAAGGGATGATCACCCCGGCGTTGTGCGTGAAATTGAACGATGAAGATGTGCCGATTGCCGTGAAGGTGGCCGCCATCAATGCGGTGAGCTGGGTGTACGGCGAGTACGCGGGCAATGCGGAGCAATTCCTCTTCGCCAATGCCGCGACGAATGGGTTTGATTCCCTGGAAGCGCTGTTGGAGCAAGGGACGGCGGATCAGCTCATTTGTTACGCTTACCTCCGGGCATTGGATGATTACAATGACGTGGCCGAGGCGTTGGTGGTTGCGGAAAAGGCGGTGGAGCGGGCGCCCGGATCGCTGGCGATTGCGATGATTCATGGGTTGGTCAAGGCGCAGCACGCGTTTGACACGGATTGGTGTTTGGTCTATGCGTCCACGAACCAAGTGCGGCAGCAAAGGAGCCGTTACAACTACGACTTCAGTGCTGCCGCCATGGCGAACATCTTCGAGTACATGGATTTGTACGCGGATGATTGCAATTGAGGGGGAAAATGAGGACGAGCGCCGCGCCTGCAGGGGGACCGATTAGTTGAAGCGGTCGCGGAACCGGTTGAGCCGGTCTTTCGCGTCGTCGATCTTGTCCTTGGCTTGCTCGATGTGCTCCTCGGAGATGTGCAGTTCTTCGGCGAGCCAGGCTTGGAGGGCGGCGGTGTTCCGCTCGCGGACGAGGGCGGCGAGCCGTTGTGCTTCGGCGTGGACGTCTTGCAGCCAGGCGCGCGCGCGGGCGATGTCGTTGTGGTAGACCTGTTGGGTCAACATGTTCAGGATTTGGTCATAATCGTTGCCCATGTAGGCCCAAATCATGACCTGCTGAAAATGACGCCGCTGCTCCTCCGTCCCCAGCTGCTCGGGGTTCTTCTTCGCCAAATGCCGGCCAATCAGCGCGTCGTGCTCCCCGTAGAACAACAGCGCGACGTCCAAGGCCTTCGGGGCACTGGCCTGCGGCCACGGCCCGTCCGTTGCAGGCACCCGGCGACTAGCATCCGTGCACGCACTGTTCAGCGTGAACTGCGCCGTTTCATTCGGGTCGATCTTGACCCGGGGCACATCTTGCGTGGTGATTAAGCTCTGGGCCTTGTTATCGGGATTGGCAAAGAAAATCCCGGCATCCACCTCCAAAACGAGGTAATCGTCGGTCAGGTTTTCGATGGAGACCACCACCGACGTGTAAGAACCGGTGCCTTGAGCGGTGGCCCGGGCGTGCCCGTTCCGCTGGGCTTCGCTGTAGCGCTCCTCGATGGTTCGGGGGCCGCATCCGGCCAGGATGAAAAGCAAGAAGGTCGCCGTCAGGGCAAGCAAGTGCATGCGGCTTGAGGTTTGAATAAGAGGTCTGAGCATGGTGTTATGGTGGGTTTTAGTGTGCTTGAAAATCATTCATCGTGGACGGTGAGGTGTTGATCCACGGGGCAAAGCC
>DAISXU010000241.1:0-1836 GCA_036825655.1 Flavobacteriales bacterium
GGGATCGTGCGCGGTTCCAATCAAGATCAAATAGGTCGTGTTCGGCAATAAATCCTCCGACTGCAATGAAGTTGCTCCGCCCATCTCGGAACATGGAGAAACCGCTTGGTAGCTCGCAACGTCACATAGTGCTTGTGGATCCGGTTTGACCACGATACACTCTATGACATCATCCACCCCATCCGTTTGGCAGGCGACTCCTCCCAAATCAATGTACACCGGACCTGTGCTCGTCACGTTGGTATTGGTCATGAATTCAAGCACGGTCACATACGGACTATTCAAGCAGCCAAACTCGAGGTTTTGTGCATAATTGAGGGAAACTGCCTCAGGCACATCGCCGCATGTTGGTACGGGGTTGTTGCAATCCTGGGCTTGGCCCGTGGAGACAATCAGTGCAAGGCCTACGGCCCATGAATAATGTGAGGGGTGCATGGTTAAAAAACGTTTCATTCGTTCATTTCATATGTGACCAATGTGGCCGCTTTTTCAACGGCCTCGCCCACCTGGGCCTCTACTCCTGCGATCACTCCGGAACGGGGTGCACGAATCACATTTTCCATTTTCATGGCTTCCAACACCAACAAAGGATCGCCCTCATCAACCGCGGTTCCTGGCGTTACCATCACTTGGAGGATCTTCCCAGGCATTGGTGATTCTACTTGTTTTTCTTGGGTTTCGACATTCGTAGACATGCCCATCGACTCCAACAGCAATTGCTGGGGGCCCAAAATTTGAAGTGCTTGAACCACGCCGTTTACCCGAATGGTCACATTGCCTTTCGCGTCGGGTCCGTCCATCCGCTCGACGCGCACATTTCGGTTGCCCATGCGCACGTCGAAAACGCCCGGGGCGAGCTGTTTCCAGTCCCACGATTCTTCCAATCCCGGAGCAACTTGCTCCACTCGGCCATCCGGCCAACGAACTTCCCATTCCATGAAGGCAAGTTAGGAGGATTTTCGCGCGAACTTTGGGGGGTGTACGGGATTTACATTCACATTCCATTCTGTAGAACTGCGTGTCACTATTGTGACTTTCACTTCTCCACCAATTTGCGCACCATGGAGGCCATGGGCAAGGCGTTGATGCAGGAATTGGATTGGAAAATGAGAGAGGCAAAGGGACCCGTTTCCACCGTTTACTTCGGAGGAGGAACACCTTCTTTGTTTGATTTGAGTCAATTGGAACTTTTGGTGAGTCGGTGCCTTGCGGCAGGCGCGCACCCTTCTGAAATCACCTTAGAGGCCAATCCAGAGGACATCACCGACGAGCGGTTGAAGGCTTGGCTCGCCATGGGCATCACCCGGTTGTCAATCGGTGTGCAAACCTTCGATGATGACCGCTTGCGTTGGATGAATCGAGCGCATTCTGGTCAACAAGCCATCGATGCCATATTGAGCGCTCATGCGTTGGGTTTCCAGCATTTGTCCGCGGATTTGATTTACGGCTTGCCAGACCGCAAAACGCCTTTTGCTGAAGACCTTGAGAAGGCTTGTGGTTTGCCTGTCGATCATTTGTCAGCCTACATTTTGACCGTGGAAGATCAAACCGCTTTGGGCCGAAACGTACAAAAGGGACTTGAGTCTGTCGCGCCCGAGTCACTCGTCGAAGCGGAGTATGCCCTGCTGCGCTCACGTGCAAAAGCAGCGGGGTTCGAGCATTACGAAGTGTCAAATTTTGCGCGCCCCGGGGGGCACGCCCAGCACAACCAGCATTATTGGACTGGCCTGCCTTTCCTTGGCATTGGGCCAGGCGCGCATGGTTTCGATGGGCGACAGCGGTTGGCCAATGTTTCCAACAATCCGCGTTACATCGCCGCCCTTCAAAAAGCCCAAA
>DAISXU010000242.1:0-1730 GCA_036825655.1 Flavobacteriales bacterium
CGGCAAATGGGCCGAAGGAAAGCAATTGATCCAAGCGGAGGACGAACTGCCTTTAACCGAAGGACTGGTAGAAGGCCGATTTGACAACCTCTAAAACCATCGCCATGAATATCCTTCAACACTCACCGAAAGCGCACATGCGCTTCATGGCAAAGCTGCTTCCCGCCTTTTTGGCCTTGGGACTGAACGGTTGCCGCATACCTAATTATACGACCTCCACACCGGGCTTGGGCGTTCCCACCACATACGGCAATCACGCAGTGGCGAGCTCGAATGGAGACCTTGTAAATTGGAAGGAATTCCTAACGGATCCCGACCTCATCGCCTTGGTCGACGAAGCCTTCAGCAACAACCAAGAGTACAACATCCTGTTGCAAGAGATGGCCGTCGAACAAGCCGAAGTACTAGAACGTCAGGGCGAATACCTGCCATTTGTAAACCTCGAATGGGGCACGGGAGTGGAAAAAACACCTCGTTTCACTCGGATGGGAGCGCTGGAGCACGAGCTCGAGCTCGAACCTGGGGTGCCATTTCCTGAACCATTAATGGATTTCAGCGCCGCGTTTAAAACTGAATGGGAAGCAGACATTTGGAAGAAATTGCGCAATGCGCGCAGTGCCGCTTCCGAACGTTATTTGGCCTCTGCCGAGGGGCGTCAATTCATGGCCACCCAGCTCGTTGCTGAAGTGGCTGAAGCCTATTTCGAGTTGCTCGCATGGGACGAATTGCTCCGCATTGTGGACCAAAACATCGCCCTCCAAGCCAATGCACTCGAAGTCGTGTCGTTGCAAAAGCAAGCAGGCAAAGTCACACAGCTGGCGGTGAATCGGTTTGAAGCTCAAAAGCTGAACAGCCAAACCCTACGCCTCGAATTGATCCAGAACATTGCTGTTGGTGAAAACCGCATCAATGCGCTGGTCGGACGGATGCCACAGCCTGTGAATCGAAACAGTGCAGGAATCCTCAGCCTTCCAATCAATGCACCTTCAACTGGCGTGCCCACTGCTTTGATTGATCAGCGTCCAGACATCCACGCAGCCATCCACCGCATGGAGGCCGCGCAACTCGATGTGGAGGTGGCTAAGGCAAGTTTCTACCCCACCCTTGGCATCCAAGCTCGAATCGGATTGCAGTCTGTGGATCCAGCATTGTGGCTAACCCCTGAGAGCATGTTGCGGTCTTTGGCGGGAGACATGTTGGCACCACTTGTCAACCGTCGCGCACTCACAGCGAAATTGCAAGCATCTGCGGCAGGGCAAAAGGCAGCCGTGTTGGAGTATGAGCAAACGGTATTGAACGCTTTTACTGAGGTCATGAACCAACTCTCCCGGATGGATTATTCAACGCAGCGGTTCGAAACCAAGAGCCAAGAAGTGGACCTGCTCATGGAATCTGTGACCATTTCAGGAGATTTGTTCAATTCAGCTAGGGCGGATTATGTAGAAGTGCTACTGACTCAACGGGAGGCCTTGGATGCCAAAATGGAATTGGTCGAAATCAAACTCAATCAAATCGTTTCACAACTCGGTCTTTACAAAGCCCTAGGCGGAGGTACGCCGATGTAAGTGCCACTCTTCCAATTGGGTTGGTGAAAATCCAATCCCGTTGCAGTTCAAGGATAACTTCCGCAACGACAACCATGAAAAAAGCCCGGCTGCTGTTGCAACCGGGCTTCTTCGTGACCCTGTAGGGATTCGAACCCCAAACCTCCTCATCCGTAGTGAGGTGCT
>DAISXU010000243.1:0-1700 GCA_036825655.1 Flavobacteriales bacterium
GGGGGTAGGATTTCGCACTTCCGGAGATTTGGAAGCCGCTTTGAAAGGGGCGCGTTGTGAGGAGCTACCGACCTTGCTGATGAGTCATGATCCCACCCACTGGGAACAACAGGTCATGGGAGAGAAGGCGCCCATAGAACTTACCTTGAGTGGACATACCCATGGCATGCAGATGGGATTGGAGGTTCCTTGGTTGGGCATCAAGTTTTCGCCGAGTAAACTGCGGTACAAAAGGTGGGGAGGCCTCTACCAAGAAGGGAAACAACTCTTGCACGTGAACCGTGGATTTGGTGTGCTTGGCTTTCGAGGCCGGGTGGGAATGCCACCAGAAATAACCCTGCTTGAATTGGTAGCGCACGAGTCCACCATGCCGCTGTCTTGAGCTGCTGGTGCACTTGCAATCCTCCCCGCTTCATGTAACTTTGCCGGGCTTGGGCTGGAGGCAGCAGAAGTCCCACGAACGTTTAGATTTTAATACAGAACCACCGACATGTCAGACGATAAGAAAGTCATTTTTAGCATGCACCGGGTGAACAAAGTCACCCCGACCGGCAAACACATTCTAAAAGATGTCACGCTTGGCTTTTACTACGGAGCGAAGATTGGAATCCTTGGAGCCAATGGTGCGGGTAAGTCGACCGTAATGAAAATCATCGCAGGCTTGGACGAGTCCTACACGGGAGATGTCACGTGGTCGCCAGGATTGAAAGTGGGGTACTTGTCTCAAGAGCCACAACTGGATGAATCGAAGACCGTGCGAGAGGTAGTAGAAGAAGGCACCCAAGAAATTGTGGATGTGTTGAAGGAATATGAGGAGATCAACGAGAAGTTCATGGATGAGGAAATCCTCAACGATCCCGATAAAATGGAGGCGTTGATGAACCGCCAATCGGAGGTCCAAGACCGCATCGATGCGATGGGGGCTTGGGAGTTAGACACCAAGTTGAACATTGCAATGGACGCGTTGCGTTGTCCGCCGGACGATTCGAAGATTGGTGTGTTGTCTGGTGGTGAAAGACGACGAGTGGCCCTTTGTCGGTTGTTGTTGCAGCAGCCTGATGTCCTGTTGCTTGACGAGCCTACAAACCACTTGGATGCAGAGTCAATAGACTGGTTGGAACAGCACTTGGAGCAGTACCCAGGTACGGTTTTGTGTGTGACGCACGACCGATACTTTTTGGACAATGTTGCAGGTTGGATTTTGGAGCTTGACCGTGGACATGGCATCCCGTACGAAGGAAACTATGCTTCGTGGTTGGAGCAAAAATCGAAGCGTTTGGCGCAAGAAGAGAAGCATGAATCCAAGCGCAGAAAGGAATTAGAACGTGAATTGGAATGGGTTCGACAGAGCCCCAAAGGCCGCCGCGCCAAGAACAAAGCAAGGGTTACGAATTATGAATCGATGCTGGCGGAAGGAACAGAGGAGAAGGATGCACGCTTGAGCATTCCAATTCCCAACGGCCCCAGATTGGGGAACGTGGTCATCGAGGCAGATCACATAGCCAAGGGATTTGATGAACGCCTTTTGATTGAAGACTTGAGTTTTTCTCTCCCTCCAGCAGGCATTGTTGGAGTCATTGGACCCAACGGTGCAGGAAAAACGACACTTTTCCGAATGATCATGAATGAGGAAAATCCAGACGGAGGTTCCTTCCGAGTAGGAGAGACGGCTGTGGTGGGGTATGTTGATCAACGCCATG
>DAISXU010000244.1:0-1590 GCA_036825655.1 Flavobacteriales bacterium
GAGACATTGAAATCGATGCCGAAGCCCCCCTCTCCCACTTGCATGCCGCCACATTGGATGCTTTTGGTTGGCAGGGAGACGAGATGGCATCTTACTACCGAAGCAACGAAACCTGGGACCGGGGAGAAGAAATTCCGCTCATGTCAATGCCTGATGGTTTCGACGAGGATGAGGAAGCAGCGGATTTTGAGGACATGGACCTTTCCATGAGCTCGTCCAAGAAGTCCCTTAACATGGATACGGTGGTGGTTGGGTCCTTGCTGAAGGCAGTCAATGACCGAGCGGTTTACGTATACGACTTCCTCAGAATGTGGTGCTTTTACGTTGAGTTGGTGAGCATTTCATCGCCCGATGACGGAGCACACTACCCGCGGTTGGCTGGGGAATTTGGAGAAGCGCCCGCACCGGAGAGCCGAGAAGTCGATTTGAGCGATCTCGGGGACTTCCATCAAGGTTCAAATTCAGAGGAGCTCCAATCCACTGGGGATGCAGAATTGGATGCCTACCTGAATGAGGACGAAGATGATTTTGAATCAGGAGGTTACACCAGCTTGGATGACCTAGACAAAGACCTGTACTGAGGCCCATGCGGCGCCCGCTCGTCATTTGCATCATCGGCCCAACGGCAGTCGGCAAGACGGCCTGGGGAATCGAATTCGCTGCTGCTTTAGGCGCTGAAGTGCTCAATGCAGACTCCAGGCAGTTTTACAAGGGAATTTCCATTGGCACGGCTCAACCTTCCGCCACAGAACAGCAGCTTGCTCCGCATCATTTTGTGGGTCATTTGAGCTTAGAAACCCTCTACAGTGCAGGTGATTTCGAACGCGACGCAGTGGCATGGATCCTGGAGCGCCCGGTGTCGGTGGTCGTTGGCGGCAGTGGATTGTACATGCAGGCATTGCTCCATGGTTTGGACAACATCCCCCGTGATCTTGCAGTGCGCGATGCGCTCAATCAAGAATTGGAGGCGTCGGGGCTCGAACAGCTCGCGAAAGAACTGGTTGCCGTTGACCCCGAGGCGGCAGGTTTCATCGACATGGCCAATCCACAGCGGGTCATTCGTGCCCTCGAGGTATTCCGTTCCACAGGCAAACCCTTCTCTGCTTTCCACTCTGACCAACCCAAACCTCGGCCTTTTGAAGCCTTGGTGATTGGAATGGAACGGCCACGAGAGGAGTTGTATTCCCGCATCAATTCCCGAGTTCACGAGATGGTGGCCGCTGGATTCGAAGAAGAGGCGCGGTCGGTTTGGTCTAAAAAGGATCTCAACAGCTTGCAAACAGTCGGTTACAGGGAGTGGTTTTTGCATTTTGAAGGCAAAATGGACCGATCGACGACCTTGGAGCAAATCGCCACGCGCACCCGCCAATTTGCGAAGCGCCAGCTCACTTGGTTCAAACGCATGGATAACGTTGAGTGGTTTTCCCCTCAAGAGTTGGCAGCCGCTATCCAACGCGCCCAAGATTGGGTTCAAGAAAGTCGCGACGCATGAGCACCCAGCGAGAACATCGATTCCATGGCGAGTGGATGGGCGGATTTGATCAGCAAGTCGCTGAAGACCTTGAATTCGATATCATCCAAGAACTCTTG
>DAISXU010000245.1:0-1500 GCA_036825655.1 Flavobacteriales bacterium
GCTCGGATTTGTGGGAGAGGAAGAAGGGGTTTCAGCCCATGCAGTGGTGTTGCTTCAACGCAGCAACAACTAACAAGCCCTGATATCAGTCGGTGAGGCCATTGGCCTCAAAATGGTCGGGCTGTTCGGCTACATCAAAGTGAACTTTGATCACTGCAGTGTCCCTAAGTAAATCGACCTTGCCGATTTCGATTCGGTCAATTTTCACGCCAGTCCGTTCAGAGAGGTCCTGCAGAAGTTCTGCGCGCCTCCCTGCATGAATGAGGTCGACTCGGTCGTACACTACGATTTTCGTGGCCATGTGACGAATGGTCCAAACCCGCTCCAACACCCAAGTCAGCAACCACATCGCTATGTTCGCTGCGGCAATCGCTCCCCAGGCAACAGTGCCTGGTGCCAGGGCATTCAATACGGCTAGGGCAATGACAATGAACAAGTAGGTCATTTCCCGGATGGGAATGGCATCGGTACGGTACCTGATGATTCCGAAGATCGCGAACAACCCAAGAGCAAAGGCGAGGTCGAGTTCTACACCCACCAACATTTGGCACAGAACAAAAACGGCAGAACTCACGGTCAGAAACGTGAAGACAAATTCCCGACGCTGCGATGCTTGGTGATAAATGAAGAGAACCAATACGATGGCAGAGAGCAAGTTTGCTCCAAATAGCAACGCGAAATCAAAAATGGAGTCCCAATTCATGGTCTGAAAATTCGTTCAATTTGTTTCATCACAGGACGGTATGTTCGGATGGGCAGGTGCGGCTGAGTCAATGCGGACCCGATAACGTATTTCGAGATGCTCGTGCTTCGGCCCAAAGGAGGGTGATGACCTCGAAAATGGTCCAAGGCATTGAACAAGGCGCTTCGCCGGTCGATGCGTTCCTGTTTAATTTCTATGATTGCACATCCTGGAATGATGGCTTCCTTGCCCGCTGCCGATTTGAAGCGGAGTGAAGTGTCCACCGTAAAGCGCTCTGAACGCCCGGGGGATACGAAAGTGAACCGTTGAAATTCACTCCACATGACAGGTTGATAGGCCTCGCCTTCTGGGCAAGTGTTGTCGAGCCAAAGCCGCTCCTCACTCGAGAGCGGCTGGTCCCATGCCGCTTCCGAGATGCGCGGAAGCCTCGTTTTTTCCGTACGCCCGTGCACAGTTTTGTGCTTGACTTCCAAAAAGGAAAGCCCATTCGATCGGTACCGCCTAATTCGCGCCTTGTGCCGGTTTTTGCGCCCGCGGGTGTGATTTTGGAATGAGAGGCGATCAGAAGTATCAAAAAAGCAGTTGTCGTAATATGACTGCCGTTGGCCATTGATTTCCAAAATCCGGTAGTCACCTTCGGCCAAGACGCTAGAAATCAGCTCAGGTAACCACGATTCCCGAACGATGAATTTCGAGTCAAGGCGGCTCAAGAGCTCGGCACTGCGGACTTCATCGAGTCCTATGCCAGGGGCGGCGGTGAGTAGGGCTTGCAGGTCCAACGGGACCAAGATACGGAG